>JBJTJN010000058.1:0-8070 GCA_046095485.1 Actinomycetota bacterium | reverse complement strand
AGCTGCGCGCGTGCGTCACGCTCGCGGTGCTGCTGGTGGCGAGGCAGATGATCGCTCGGGTGATGGTCGCGCAGGTGAGGTTCGCGCTGGTGAGGTTCGCGCGGGTGAGGTTCGCGCTGGTGAGGTTCGCGCTGTAGAGGTTCGCGCTGGCGAGGTTCGCGCTGGTGAGGTTCGCGTAGATGGGGTTCGCGTAGATGAGGCTCGCGTTGGTGAGGTTCGCGCTGATGAGGTTCGCGTAGGAGAGGTTCGCGCCGGGGAGGCTCGCGTAGGAGAGGTTCGCGCCGGTGAGGGTCGCGTAGGAGAGGTTCGCCGAGATGAGGTTTGCGCCGGTGAGGTTCGCGCCGTAGAGGTCCGCACCCTGGCAGTTCGGGGCGCAGGAGGGCGTCTGGTTCCCTCGCTTCCCCGCCTTGGGTGGCGCGTCGAACCGCGCCCCCTTGAGCCTCGCCCCCCGAAGGTCCGCGTGGCGCAGCTTCGCCCCCCGGAAGTCGGCGTTGCGAAGATCGGCCCCCCGGAAGTCCACGCCGCGAAGATCGGCCCTGGTGAACTTCGCCTCCCGCAGGTTGCCGTGGTGCTCGACGCCCCAGCGATGGACGACCCCACGGCAATCCGCGCCGGGCTTCAGCACGCAGGTCTTCTTGCCGGTGCCGATGGTGGTCATCTGTATGCCGCCGCCGTAGGACCCGCCCACCATGCCGGCGCTGCCCCCCACCCCCAGCGCGGGAAGCGCCAGGGCGGTGGCTGCGGTGAGGAGGATCGGAAGGCGGCGCATGGGAGGCTCCTTGGGAGTCAGCCGGTCAGCAGCCGGTGTTGGTCGCCGTGCCGTTGGGGCAAGTGGTGTTGAGGACGATCGCACCGGTGAGGGCCCCGCCGGAGACGTTCGCTTCGTAGAGGTTCGCATATGAGAGGTTCGCGTCGGAGAGATTCGCGTAGGAGAGGTTGACGCCGGTGAGATACGCGTATGCGAGGTTGGCGCCGGTGAGGTCTGCGTACGACAGGTTCACGCTGGCGAGGTTCACGCCGAAGAGGTTGGCATGCGACAGGGTCGCGCCGGTGAGGTTCGCACCGGTGAGGCTCGTGTCGCACAGGTCCGCACCGAAGAGGTACGCGCCCGAGAGGTCCGCGCCCGCGCAATCCGGGTCGCACGAGGGCGTCTGGTTCGCTCCCTTCCCCGCCTTCGGCGGCGCGTGAAAGCGCGCACCCTTGAGCTTCGCCCCGCGGAAGTCGGCATGGCGGAGCCTCGCCCCACGGAAGTCCGCACCGCGAAGATCGGCACCACGGAAGTCTGCCCCATGCAGATGGGCCCTCGTGAACTTCGCCCCCCGCAGGTTGCCGTGGTGCTCGACGGTCCAGCGGTGGACGACCCCACGGCAGTCAGCGCCGGGCTTCAGCACGCAGGTCTTCGTGCCGGTGCCGATGGTGGTCATCTGTATGCCGCCGCCATAGGACCCGCCCACCATGCCGGCGCTGCCCCCCACCCCCAGCGCGGGAAGCGCCAAGGCGACGGCTGTGGCGAGGAGGATCGGAAGGCGGCGCATGGGGGACGTTCCGGAGATTAGCCGGTCGGGCAGCCGGACGGGCAACGGACATCCCTGGCCCAGCAGGTCAACGGCAGCCGGTGTTGGTCACGGTGCCATCGGCGCAGGTGGTGTTGGAGAAGACCGCGCCGGTGAGGTTTGCGCTGCCGAGGAATACGCCGGTGAAGTTCGCGCCGGTGAGGTTCGCGCGCGTGAGGTTCGCGCGGAGGAGGCTCGCGTTGGTGAAGTTCGCGCCGGTGAGGTTGGCGCGTGTGAGGTTCGCGCTGAGGAGGATCGCGCGGGTGAGGTTCGCGCCCGAGAGGTTCGCGCAGGTGAGGTTCGCGAAGCCGAGGTCCACCCGGGTGAAGTTCGCGCCGGCGAGGTTCATGTGGCTGAGGTCAGCGCGGCGCAACCCGCTGGTGGGAGCGCGATAGTAGGGGTCGGTGGAGAAGTCCTCGCCGCGGGCGTCGAGACGGAAGTCCCCGCATGAGATGTCGTCGCCGGATGGGCCTTGGCCGACGGCGCCGACCGCTCTTGCTGTCTTGGGCACGGCGGTCGTTGAAGGCGCCGTGGACGAGGTGGCATCGGGCCCGCTCCCTCCGCATCCCGCGACAAGAGCGATCGACGTCGCCGCGGCTGCTGCGGTGAGGACGATGGGAACGCGGCGCATGGGAGGCTCCGTGGGGGTCAGCTGGTCAGCAGCCGGTATTGGTCACCGTGGCGTCCGGGCAGGTGGTGTTGAACCACAGAACGCCGGCGAGGTTCGCGCCGGAGAGGTTCGCCGCGATGAGGTTCGCGCCGATGAGGGACGCCGCCATGACGTTCGCTCCGCTCAGGTTCGCGCCCCGGATGGTCGCCCAGGAGAGGTTTGCCGAGATGAGGTTTGCGCCGGTGAGGTTCGCGGCGATGAGGTTCGCCCTGGTCAGGTTCGCGAGCGAGAGGTTCGCGCCCGAGAGGTTCGCGTAGAAGAGGTTCGCTCCGGTCAGGTCCGCACCCGCACAGGCCGGCAGGCAGGACGGGGCTGATGCGAGGTCATCGGCCCCCCTTTCGGCCTTGGCCGGCGCGTCGAAGCGGGCGCCCTTCAGCTTCGCCCCCCGAAAGTCCACGTACCGCAGCTTCGCCCCTCGGAAATCTGCCCCACGGACGTCAGCACCACGGAAGTCGGCTCCCCGCAGGTCGGCCCTGGTGAACTTGGCCTTCCGCAGGTTGCCGTGATGCTCGACGGTCCAGCGCTGCACCACCCCGCGGCAGTCGGCACGGGGCTTCAGCACGCAGCTCTTCGCACCGGTGCCGACCGGGGCGATGGGAAGCTCTGCACCCACCCCGCCGGCGATACCCGCCGCGGGAAGCGCGAGGGCGGCGGCTGCGACGAAGGGGATAGGAAGGCGGCGCACGGGGACTCCTTGAGACGCGCGGCAGCGGATCAGCAGCCGGTGCTGCTGACGGTTCCGCTTGGGCAGGTGGTGGCGTCCCACGTGACGCCGTTCAGGTTGGTGTAGAGGAACTCGGCATTGGCGAAGTTGGTGCGCGTGGCGTTTGCCGCCTGCAGGGTGGCGCCCGACAGGTTGGCCCATGAGAGGTTCGCCCCCGTCAGGTTGGCGCCGGTCATGTTGGCATTGATCGCCGTTGCGCCGGCGAGGTTTGCGTTCACCACGTTGGCCCCGGTGAGGTTCGCGCTTTGGAGATTGAGGGTGTCGACGGAGTAGATGACCTGCACCGCCTGGTTGGTCGTCGCCCCGGCCAGATTGGCACCCGAGAGGTCGGTGCCTCCCATCTGCGCGTTCTCGAAAAGTGGGCCCGTGCCGGGCGCGCAATACAGCTGGCCACACGACATGTCGGCCATCGGCAGGGCCGCGCCCTCTGCCCTGATGCTGGTGAGCACCGTCACATCACAGCCGCCAACGGCGCAACCCTGGGACTGGTTGGCCCGCTTGCCGCGTCGCGGCAGCGAGGAGAACTTCGCGCCATCGAGCCTGGCGCCACGCAGGTCGAGGTACCGGAACCTGCCCCCACGGAAGTCGGCACCGCGCAGGTCGGCGCCGCGCAGGTCGGCTCCCACGATGTTCGCACGCGTGAACCGGATCTTCCTCAGGTTGCCGTGGTGCTCGATATTCCAGCGGTCCACCACCCCGCGGCAGTCGGCACGGGGCTTCAGCGTGCATGTCTTCGACCCGCTGCCGATGACCTCCGACACGTCCCGCCGCTCGAAGAACGGCGTGTCGACGGCCATCGCGCCCTGCGCAAGCGCGCCGGCGGCGAAGAGCGCGAGGCCGGCGGTAACGAGGTCGGAACCACGGGGGGTGCTCACGCGGGTTTGGTAGCAGCTGCGTCTGCTGGCGCAACCGCGGAGGTGCCGTCAGGCCCATCATCTGCAGCGGAGGGGGTCTCCCTCACGCCCAGCAACGTGGCCACCGGCGCTGCGGTGAGACCGTAGATGAGCACCGTGCCGGCGATGATCATGAAGGCCACCGGCAGCAGGTCCTCGGCCCCGGGCACCTTCAGCGCGATGAGGGTGGTGGACACCGACGCGGCGGTGGCCGCCGCCACGATGCCCCGTGGCGCCATCCAGCCGAGGAACAGCCGCTCGCGCACGCTGAAGCCCCGCCCGATGGTGGCGATGAACGCCACGGCCGGGCGCACCGCCAGCACCAGCACGGCCAGCACGATGAGGGTGGGGATCACCAGGGGCCCCAGGGCGGACGCCGGCACGAGCGCCGAGATGCCGACGAACAACACGCCGATGGCGATGTTCACCACGGTGTCGAAGAACGGGCGCACCGTTGTGATGTCGCGGTTCATGCGCTTCGCCACGTGCGGTGCGGCAATGCCCATGATCAGGGCCGTGAGCAGGCCGGCGTTGTCGGTGACGATGTTCGCGAGTCCCGCCGCGAGGATGACGCCCCCTAGCAGCACCTGCGTGCCGAGCATGAGGGTGCGCCCCACCAGCATCTCGCCGAGGTAGACCAGCAGCAGCCCGATGCCGGCGAAGAGGATCGCCACCCCCAGCCCGAGGAAGAAGCGTCCGACGTCCTCCGCGACCGAGTCGGCCTCGCGGGCCTTGATCGCCTGGAACACGACCACGGCCACAAGGGCACCGAGCGGGTCGAGCACGGTGCTCTCCTCCAGCAGCACGTTGCGAAGGCGCGCCTTCGGACGCACCGAGGCCAGAAGCGGGTTGACCACCGTGGGCCCCGACACCGACAGGATCGCCCCGGCCAGCAGGGCCATCTGCCACGGCAGGCCGATGACCAGGGCGATCAGCACGGTTCCCACGGCCCATGTGATGGGTGCGCCGATGAACACCATGCGCAGCCCCACGCGACCCTCCGCCGTGCTCATGCCGCGCATGCTGAGCTCGAGCCCCCCCTGGAACAGGATGATGGCCACCACGATGTCCACGATGGGCCCGAAGGAGTCGCCCAGTATCGAGAGGGCGTTGGCACTCGGCACGAGGATGCCCAGCACGAAGCCCGCGGGCAACAGCAGCACCAGGGCCGGTATGCGCAGGCGCGGTGCCAGCGCCTGGCACGCCGTGGCCACGGCGATGATCAGCGTGATGCCGAGGATGATCTGGTGCTGCGTGAGGACGGGGGCGTTCACGCAGCCGACCTTACCTGCCGTGGGCGCCCGTCAACGCAGGATGATCTCGCCGTTCGCCGTGGCGATGCCGCAGGCATGGATGCCCGGGCCGGTTCCGGGCTCGTAGCGCACGGGCAGGCCGTGATCGGGACCCAACCAGCCGTCCAGCACCGGGGCGAAGTCGCCCACCTCCACGAACGTGTAGTCGGTGGGCGCGCACTCGTGGTTTGCCGCCTCGTACCGCTCGGCGTTGATGCGCGCGCGGTCCTCGGGGTCTCCCATCAACTGAAGGAAGAACGGCAGCGGGTACTGGGGCATTCCCGCGCTGCGGAACACGATCTTGTCGTCCTCGTCGCGTGCCTTTCCGGCGCGGATCGGCAGGCCCCGGCTCTCCGCCGTCTCGTCGAGGTCGCTCACGCCCAGGCACCACCACAGCACGCGGTCCTGCCCCTGCAGCGTGGCATTCAGCCAGGCGCCGTCGCTCAGCGAGGTGTCCCCCACCCCCAGGATCTCCAGGAACACCTGCGGCCCCAGGGGCACGATGCGGTTGGTGGTGCCGCCCAGGTGCTGTGAGCCCGGCACCGAGCCCAGGCCGAACTCCTCGCGCAGGCGATCGCATGCGGCGTCGGCGTCCATCACGCCGTAGATCACGTGGTCGATCCAGTAGCCCTCGGGGTTCATGCGGTCATGCTAACCCGTACTCTGCCCGGGGTGAGCAGCACCTCCCGAGCAGCGCGCATGCTGGGCACCCCGCGGCGGATCCTCGTGCACGCCGCGCAGACCGACGTGGGGGCGGTCCGCTGGATCGTGCCCATTCGCGGGGCCGCCGTGGTGACGGTGCTCATGGCCGTGCTGATTGCGCTCGGATACCCCCAGGCCACCGTGGCGGCAGGCATCGGGGCGGTATTCACCGGTGCCGGCGACCAGCGCGGCACCGTGGCCGCGCGCGCGAAGGGCATGGGATGGACAGCCATCTGCGTGTCGGTGGCGTGCTCACTCGGGGTGCTGGCCTCGGACTGGTGGTGGGTGCGCCTGGTGGCCACCGGCGCCGTGGCCTTCGTATGCGCGTACGCCGCCAAGGCCGGACGGCGGTCTGCGCTCGCAGGTCTCCTCAGCCTCATCGTGTTCATCGTCTACGCCGGCGCTCCGCTGGCCCTTGGCGTGGCCGTGGGCGATGGCCTGCTCATGCTGATGGGCGGTGCGATTCAGCTGGCCATCGGAATCCTGCCGCAGGCCATCATCCGCACCGGGGGCGTGCGCGGCGACATCTGCGTGGCCTTTCGCACGGTGGGTCATGCCATCGCCCGCCCGCACCTGATGACCGAGGCGGCCAGCCCCGTGCTGGCGCTGCAATCGGCCCGGGGCGGCGTGGATCGCATGCACGGTCACACGCAGGTGCAGGAGCAGTACGACGCCCTGCTCGACGGCCTCAGCGACCTGCGCATCGGCGGGGTGGTACTGCTGGGCGCGCCCCTGCACGTGTCGCCACCTGAACAGGCCGCGCTCGATGAGTTCCGGGCACGGGCGGCCGAGCTGGCCATCGCAATCGGGCACGCCGTGGAGGTGCGATGGCGACAGCACGGGCTGGCGGCCCGCGCCGCGCGAATGGATGCCGCGGCAGACGCCTGCGACCACATATCGGACCCCCGGGCGCGTGTGGCCGTGGATCACATGCGGACGGGCCTGCGCCAGGCGATGGATGCCCTTGGCGGTGGAGTGCTGGCCGGGGACGTGCGCTCGGTGCCCGTCGACCTCTCCGCATCGCGCGAGAACATCAGCGCGCTCGTGGGCCGCACCACCTTCGACGACATCATCCTGCGCCACGCCCTGCGCCTCACGGCGGCCGAGCTGGTGGCCACCGGCCTGGCGATCGCCATGGGCTTCCCCCACAACTACTGGATCCCCATGACCGTGGCGTGGGTTCTGCGCCCCGACCTCGCGGGCACGGCCGTGAGGGTGACCGCCCGGATCGGCGGCACGATCCTCGGCCTCGCGCTGTCGGCGCTGGTGCTCGGAATCTTCGGTTTCGGCGCGGTGCCGGTGCTCGCCATCGTCTTCATCAGCTCCGTCGCCATCTATGCCTTCATCGGCCCCAACTACGCGCTCTGCACCGCCGGGGTCACCGCGTTCGTCATCGCGGTGTTCGGACTGCTGGGCGACCCCCTCATCGAGACCCTCGAGTTGCGGCTCGCGGGCACCCTCATCGCCGCGGTCATCGCGGTGCTCGCCGTGTTCGC
Organism: Actinomycetota bacterium; assembly: GCA_046095485.1. Lineage (GTDB taxonomy): Bacteria > Actinomycetota > Thermoleophilia > Miltoncostaeales > Miltoncostaeaceae > SYFI01. The sequence goes on along the minus strand of JBJTJN010000058.1, from coordinate 740 downwards.
CTTCCCGTCGCGCACCACCCAGGCGCTGGCCGGGGTGCTGGGGTCACTCGCAGATTCCCTCGCCGCATATGCCCGCGACGTGCGAACGGGAATGCTGGGGCGCGATCGCGACGCCGCGCGGGCCGACGTGGCCGCACACCGCATCGCCGCCGCGCAGATGGTCGATGCCGCAGGCAACGAGTTCATCCCCCACGCCCTCGACGACGACCAGGCGCGCGCGGTGCTCACGGGGCTCACGCGCGCGACGGCCATCGTGGCGGCCAGCGAGTTGGAGGGCGGCGCAGGGGCGGTGGATGCCGTGCCCGCATCCGTCGTCACCGACATCGACGACGTCGGGCGCCGGCTCCATGCGCTGCAGGACACCGGCTCAGTGCCCCGGCGCGAGGGCCCCGAACCCGCGGTGAGCCCGGGAACGGGCGATCTCATGGCGTCGGTGGAGATGGCCCAAGGTGCCCTCGACCAGGCCATGGGCGTACGATCTGCCCCGGCCCCCGCCTGAGCAGGCAACATCACACCGGAGGACCCATGGCACTCATCGACGAGACACCGATCGATCCCGAAAGCGGCTGGGTGGCCGACCACGTGCGCCAGTACGTGCAGTCGGGGGGCACCGAGGGGCATCACTGGCAGCCGGGCGTTCCCACGCTGCTGCTCACCACGCGCGGCAAGAAGAGCGGCACGGCCCGCCGCACCGCGCTGATCTACGGCATGGCCGGCGACGACTACGTGGTGATGGCCTC
>JBJTJN010000057.1:0-37332 GCA_046095485.1 Actinomycetota bacterium | reverse complement strand
CCGGACGGCCGCGACGGAGGCGGTCACGGCAGGGCGACCTTGCCGTTGGTGCGGGCGCGCGCAGCCGCGATGCGCTCGCGGTCGGCGCCCTCGAGCGCCGACGAGAGGATGTCCCGCACCATCGCCAGGCGCACCTCCTCGTCACGGCACTCGAGAAGATCCTGCTTGGGCTCGGCAGGCATCTCGATCATCCCGGCCAGGGCATACGAGAGCGGCACGTCGTCGCGGATCGGCGGCGCGTGGCCCTCGCCCGCGATCTCGGCCACCAGGCGCGCGAAGAGATCGCGCACCTCATCCTGCAGCTCATCCGGCGCGTCGGGGGACTCGTCGGTGACCTCCTCCACCCACGCCGAGAGGTACATGCGGCCGGATGTCTGCTCGAGCACCCTCACCACCTGCCCGCCGGACACCGTGACGTTCATGCGGCCGTCGGCGAAGCGGCGACCCAGTGCCACGAACCGCGCGGTGCAGCCGATGGGCGATGCGCCCTCGCCGTGGTCCTGCATGATCACGAACGGCCGGTCGTCGAGCACGCAGTCGGCCATGAGCTGGCGGTAGCGCGGCTCGAAGAGGTGAAGGGGAACGCGCTCGCCCGGCAGCAGCACCAGTCCGAGCGGGAAGAGCCCGAGGTCGTCGAGTTCCGGCATCGGCGGCGAGTGTAGCCTCCGGCCCGTGTCCGACGCGCCGCATCTCGACCCCGCGCTGATACGGCCGATCCTGGCGTCGGTGCAGCCGTACGTGCCGGGCCGGCCGCTTGCCGAGCTGAAGCGCGAGATGGGCGACGTGCCCATCACCAAGCTGGCGTCCAACGAGGGCCCGTACCCGCCGTTCCCGCTGGCCATCGAGGCCATCGAGCGCGCCGCCGTCGATCAGAACCTCTATCCCGACCCGGGTGCATGGGCCGTGCGCGACGCCCTGGCCCAGCGGCACGGCATCGCGCCCGAGCGCATCACCGTGGGCAACGGCATGGACAGTCTCATCAAGGTGCTCTGCATGACGTTCCTCGACCCCGGCGATGAGATCGTCATGTGCTGGCCGTCGTTCGTGTCGTACCGCCAGGGCGCCACCGTGGAGGCCGCTACCTGGACCCCCGTGCCGCTGGACGCCGGAGGTGCCTACGACCTCGACGCCCTCGCCGCCGCGGTGGGCCCCGCCACCAAGATCGTGGTGGTGGTGAGCCCCAACAACCCCACGGGCGGGGTGGTGAGCGACGCCGACCTGCGCAGGTTCCTCGACGCCCTCCCCCCGCACGTGCTGCCGGTGCTCGACGAGGCCTACTTCGAGTACCTGCCGCCCGGCTCGCACGACGGCATGGCGCTCATCCGCGAGGGCCGGTACCTCGTGGTGATGCGCACCTTCAGCAAGGCCTACGGGCTCGCCGGCCTGAGGGTGGGGTGGATGGCCGGCCCGGAGGGGCTCGCCGAGGCGATGTCGCCGGTGCGCAACGCCTTCGACGTGAACGCCGTGGCGCAGGCCGCGGCGGTGGCATCGCTCGAGGACGCCCCGGCGCACATGCCGCAGCGCATCGCCGAGGCCACGGCGGAGCGCGAGCGCATGGCCCATGGCCTGCGGGCGCTGGGGCTCGACCCGCTGCCGTCGTCGGCGAACGTCCTCTTCGTGGACGTGGGCGACGACGAGGCCCGGGGGCTCGACGCCGCGCTCACCCGGCGCGGGGTGATCGTGCGCCCCACGGCGGGCTTCGGCGCGCACGGCGGCCTGCGCATCAGCGTGGGGCTGCCCGAGCAGACCGACCGCCTGCTGGCGGCGATGTCCGAGGCACTGGTGGAGACCGCCTGATGCCGGGGCCGCCCGCATGACCCCCGCCGAGGTGGCAGACGGCGTGCTGGCCGGCCGCCGCCGCGCCATCGGCCGCGCCATCTCGATGGCCGAGTCGCTCGGGCCCGACGGGCGCGAGGTGATGCGCCTGCTGCATCCCCGGGCAGGAAGGGCCATGCGCGTGGGCATCACCGGGTCACCCGGGGCCGGCAAGAGCACGTTGTCGGCGGCGATCGTGCGCCTGCTGCGCGCGCGCGGACTCACCGTGGCGATCGTGAGCGTCGATCCCACCAGCCCGTTCACCCGCGGCGCCGTGCTGGGCGATCGCATCCGGCTGGTGGACCACTTCCTCGACGAGGGAGTGTTCATCCGCTCGATGGCCAGCCGCGGCCACCTTGGCGGCCTCGCCGAGGCCACGGGGGACGCCGTGACGATCCTCGATGCGGCGGGATTCGACGTGGTGATCGTCGAGACCGTGGGCGCCGGCCAGAATGAGGTGGAGGTGCAGGCGCTCACCGACACCGTGGTGCTGGTGCTCATGCCCGGCAGCGGGGACGCCATCCAGGCGATCAAGGCCGGCGTGATGGAGATCCCCGACGTGATCGTCATCAACAAGTGTGACCGCCCGGGCGCGGACATCCTCGCCGGCGAGGTGGAGTCGGCCCTCACGCTCGTTCCCACCGACGGCTGGTTGCCGCCGGTGGTGCTCACCCAGGCGCTGGAGGGGCAGGGGGTCGACGATGCCTGGGACGCCCTGGAGCGGCACCGCGCCGACCTGGCGGCGTCCGGGCTGGCCGATGCGCGTGCCCGCGACGGCATGCGACGTAACCTTCGCTCGCTGGCGCTGGAGCGCCTGGCCCGTGACCTCGCCGAGCGCGCCGATGACGCCACGCTTGACGCCCTCGCGGCCCGGGTGATCTCGCGCGAAATCGACCCGGCGACGGCCATCGACAGTATCCTCGGCGCCCCACCCCCTGAGGAGGGTTGATGTCCGCGGACCGCAGGCCGCCTGATCGGCGGGGCGACACCAACTGGAAGGCCATTCTGGGCATCGCCGCGGGAGTCCTCCTCGTGTGGTTCATCATCGCGAATGCGCAGCAGGTGGAGGTGACGTGGTGGGTCTTCGACACCTCCACCAGCCTGATCGTGGTGATCCTCATCTCGGCCCTGCTCGGCGCGGGCATCACGTACTTCTTCACGCGCGTCCGGCGCCGTGACGCCGGCCGCCGCGATGACCGCAGCCGGGGCGGCGACCCCCCGGATGATCGCGGGGAGCCGCAGCCGTGAGCGAGGAGCGCGAACCCCTCTCCCGGGAGCGCGTGGTCGAGGCCGCGCTCACGGTGATCGACGAGTCGGGCGTGCAGGGGTGCAGCATGCGCGCGGTGGCATCAGAGCTGGGCGTGGAGGCCATGTCGCTCTACCACCACGTGCCCGGAGGCAAGGCCGAGATGATGGACGGCGTGGTGGCGCTGGTGCAGACCGAGTTCGTGTCGCAGCTCGAGATGACCGGTGACTGGCGCGATGACATGGGGAACTTCTCGCGCGCCTACCGCGCAACGCTGTCCGCCCACCCGAACGTGGTTGCCATGATCGCCGCCCGTCCGTCGGTGGCCTACCGCAGCAGCACCGGGCTGGTCGGCCCCCTGTTCAACGCGATGGAGGACGCCGGGTTCTCGCGCGAGGACGCCTTGCGCGCCGTGCGCGTGGTGTCGCGCTGGACGATCGGATTCACCATGGGCGAGGCCTCGGCCATCGACGAGAGCACCGCCGCCGATGAGTTCGACGAGCCCCTGCTGGTGGAGGTGTTCACGGACATCGCCCGCGGCGAGGACGACGTGTTCGAGTTCGGGCTCGAGGCCCTGCTCGACGGCCTGCAGGCCCGACTCGACGCCTGATCAGCGCGCGCGGATGGTCACGTCGCCGGCCGACGCGCTGGCGATGATCACCCGGCCCGACGACGGCGTGTCGGCGATGCCCTCCAGGTTCACCGAGCCGGCTCCCGCGCTGGCATCCACCCGGTAGTCACCGCGGGGCACCACCACGGTCACGCCTCCCGCGGTGGTGGACGCCTCCACGCGATCGGGGGCCTGATCTGCCTCCACGCGCACGTCGCCTGCCGTGCTCGATGCCCGGATGTCCCGGGCGCGCGAGCGCAGCACGGCCACGCCGCCCGCGGTGCTCTCGGCCACCACGGGCCCCGAGGTCCCGGTGACCATCACCGATCCGGCCGTACTGGTGGCGCGCACCGATGCCGCCGGGGGCATCACCACGTCGAAGTCCACCGAGCAGCCGGTGAGCACCCCGAGCGTGGGGCAGTCGGTGTCGAGCACCACCCTGCCCGCGGTGGTGGATGCCATCACCTCGGGTGCGAAGAACGCATAGCCCTTGGTGATGCGGGCAATGAGGCGGTCGTCGGCCCCCGCATCCACCGCCACCGCACCCGCGCCCGTCTGCACCGACACGTCGGTGACCGGTGCCGGCGCCGTGAACACGTCGGTCACCTCGGTGCGCGCGACCGTGCGCATGAGCAGGAACGCCACGCCCGCGGCGATGGCCATCAGCAGTATCAGCGTGAGCAGGCGCTTCACTTCAGGCGCGCCACCCGCGATGCCACGTCGGCGGCCAGCCGCACGCCGAAGCCCGATGCGTGGTCACCCTGCATCGCGGTGCCGGCCACGTCCACATGGCACCACGGCACGCCCTCGGTGAAGTCGCGCAGGAACCGCGCGGCGTACACCGCGCCGGCCTGGCGCTTCTTCGCGGAGTTGCTGAGGTCGGCCACGGAGCTCTTCACCAGCGGGTCGTAGCCCGGGTGCAGGGGCATGGGCCAGCAGAGGTCGCCCGTGTCGTCGCCCGCCTCGCGCACCAGCTCGGTGAAGGCCGGGTCCGATCCGAACAGCCCGGCGTACACGTCGCCGATCGCCACCACGATCGCGCCCGTGAGCGTTGCCATGTCCATCATGCGCGTGGCGCCCTGGCGCGCGCAGTAGGTGAGGGCATCGGCGAGGATGAGCCGGCCCTCGGCATCGGTGTTCGTCACCTCGATCGTCCTGCCGTTCATCGCGGTGAACACGTCGCCCGGCTTCATCGCGGCCTCGCCCAGCATGTTCTCGGTGGCCGGCACCACGGCCACCACCTCGGCGGGAACCTCGAGGTCGGCGATCAGCCCCATCGCGGCGATCACCGCGGCGCCGCCGGCCATGTCCATCTTCATCTCCTCCATGCCGCCCGCCGGCTTGATGGAGATCCCGCCCGTGTCGAAGGTGACGCCCTTGCCCACCAGTCCGAGCACCTCCTTCGTGGTGCGCGCCGCCTTGGGCGGCCGGTAGCGCATGACGATCATTCGCGGCTGCTCGGCCGAGCCCCGCGCCACGGCCAGCAGGGCCCCGGCCTTCAGCGTGGTGAGCTCGCGCGGCCCCAGCACGTCGATGGACAGCGTGCGCCGGCCCCGCGCCACCTGCTCGGCCCTCTTGGCGAGGATGGTCGGGGTCATGTGGTTGGACGGCGTCTCGGCCAGCTCGCGCGCCAGGCTCACGGCCTCTGCCGTGGCGCCGACTGCCTTGGTGCCGGCAGGCGTGAGCCCGCCACCGGCCACGATGACGCTCATCTCGCCCTTGGCCCGCCCGCGCTTGCCACCCGCGGCCTTCTTCGAGCGGAAGGCCTCGAGCCGCCAGGCGCCGGTGGCCAGCCCCTCGGCCATGGCACGCACATCCCCGCGGTCGGCATCGGCCGGCGGGAGCAGCGCCACCGTGCGCGCGCCCACGTCGCGCGCCGCGCGCGCCGCGGCGCGCCCTGCGGCGGCCCACGCGCCGCGGTCGGGCTCGTCGCCCACGCCCGCCAGCAGCACGCGCGATGCCGGGATGTCCCCGCGCGTGTGCAGCACGCGCACCTGGCCTGCCGCTCCCGACACCTCGCCGTCGTCGATGACCGCTGATACCAGCCCGCCCAGGGCGGCATCCACCGCGGCGAGCGCGCCGTCCGGATCACCCGGGGGCGAGGGCACCGGCACCACCAGGGCGTCGGCCTTGATGCTGGCGGGGTTGGTGGCGCGGCTGCTCGTGACGTTCATTCGGCGCTTCCTCGTTCGCGGGCGATGGCTCGTAGTGTGCCCGTCGCAGCAGGTATCCTGCGCGCCCTATGGGACGCCCGATCCGAGTTGTCATCGCCAAGCCCGGCCTCGACGGCCACGACCGCGGGGCCAAGATCGTGGCCCGGTCGCTGCGCGACGCCGGCATGGAGGTGATCTACACCGGCCTGCACCAGACGCCCGAGCAGATCGTGGCCACGGTGGTGCAGGAGGACGCCGACGCCGTGGGCCTGTCGATCCTCTCGGGCGCGCACATGACGCTCGTGCCGCGGGTGATGGAGCTGCTGGCGGCCGAGGGCGCCGATGACGTGCTGGTGATCGTGGGCGGCACCATCCCGGGAGATGATGCCGACGAGCTCCGCGCGCTGGGTGTGGCCGCCGTGTACACCCCCGGGGCCCCGGTGGACGACATGGTGTCGTTCCTCGAGGGCGCCGTCGCCGCCTAGTGGCCGTCGGCCGCGAGCGCCGCGGCGCGGTGCAGGTGCTGGTGCTCGACAGGCAGGAGGCCCTCAACGCCTTCTCGCCCGAGCAGATCGACGACCTCATGACCGCGCTGGCCGATGCGGCCTCCGACCCCTCCGTGCGCGCCGTGGTGCTCACCGGCGCGGGCCGGGCGTTCTCCGCCGGCGCCGACATCAGCCGCATGGCCGAGATGGACGTGGACGCCGCGCGGGAGTTCGCGGGGCAGGGACACGCAATGTGCAGGGCCATCGAGGATCTCCCCGTCCCGGTGATCGCGGCCATCAACGGCTTCGCGCTGGGGGGCGGTTGCGAGGTGGCGCTCGCCTGCGACATCCGGTTGGCGTCCGACACCGCGAAGATGTCCCAGCCCGAGGTGGCGCTGGGAATCCCGCCCGGCTGGGGCGGGTCGCAGCGGCTTCCGCGCATCTGCGGCGAGGGGTTCGCGAAGCGCATGATCCTCACCGGCGCGATGATCGGGCCGGACGAGGCGCTGGCCACCGGGCTGGTGTCGGCCGTGCACCCGGGTGACCACCTGCTGGACGCCGCGGTGGCGATGGGCGAGGAGATCGCGCAGAAGTCGCCGTCGGCGGTGGCGCTGTCGAAGCGGCTCATCCACGCCGCGCTCGGCCCGCGCGACGACCTGCTCACCGCCGAGGCCGAGGCGTTCGCGCAGCAGTTCGCCCACGCGGAGCGCATCGAGGGCATGACCGCCTTCCTCGAGAAGCGCCCGCCCTCGTGGGCGGGGTAGCCGCCTGACACTCGGCCCGAGGTCGCAGTTCCCCCGCTACCCGGCCGCGCCCCGTTGGTATGCTCGTCGCCCTTCGCAGTGGTGCGCGATTCTCCCCCTGCAAAGGCCCGTCTCAACACTCAGGAGCCCGTCTTCGTGAAGATCGCCGTATGCGTCAAAGAGGTGCCGGACACGACCGCCGAGAAGCGGATCGACCCGGGCACCGGCCGCCTCGTCCGCGACGAGGGCGACCGCATGCTGAATGAGTTCGACAAGTACGCCGTGGAGGAGGCGGTGCGCCTGAAGGAGGCCGGCGCCGCCGACGAGGTGATCCTCATCTCGCTGGGTCCCGAGAAGGCCGTGGAGTCCCTGCGCCAGGGCCTGGCCATGGGCGCCGACAGCCTGGTGCTGGTGAGCGACCCCGCCGCCGCCGGATCCGACTACCTCGGCACCGCCAACGCCCTCGCCAAGGTGCTCGACGACTCCGGTGCCGAGCTGGTGCTGCTGGGCAGCGAGGCCACCGACGCCCGCTCGGGCGTGATGGCCGCGGCCCTCGGCGAGGTGTCCGGCCGCGCCTGGGTGACCGCCGCCAACTCGCTGGCCGTGAACGGCGGCAGCATCACCGTGGAGCGCCAGAGCGATGACGGCGTGGACACCGTGGAGCTCCCGCTGCCGGCCGTGGTCTCGGTGACCAAGGCCATCAACGAGCCGCGCTACCCGTCGCTCAAGGGCATCATGGGCGCGAAGAAGAAGCCGCAGGAGGTCAAGTCGCTGGCGGACGCCGGCATCGACGCCTCAAAGGTGGGAGAGGCCGGCGCGGGCACCAAGGTGCTCGGCGTCGAGACGCCTCCCGCACGTCAGGCCGGCCAGGTCGTCAAGGACGACGGCAACGGCGCCCAGCAGATCCTCGACTTCCTGGTCGAGAAGAAGATCGTCTGAACCCGGACTCGGAACCGAAAGGACTTAACGACATGGCAGGCATCCTCGTCGTCGCCGAGCCCCAGGGCAGCGGCTTCCGTCGCGTAGGACTCGAGATCCTCTCGAAGGCGCGCGACCTCACAGGCGCCACCGGCGGGCCGCTCGCGGCATACGTCGGCGGCTCGGGCGTGGCCGACCAGGCCGCGCAGCTCGGCGCGTACGGCGCCGAGAAGGTGTTCGTGGCCGACCACGAGGCGCTGGGCACCGGCCTGGCCGCCCCGCACGTGGACGTCATCGCGCAGCTGCAGGCCGAGAACGACTTCTCGGCCATCCTGTTCGGTGGCACCGTGCAGGGCCGCGACACCGCGGCCGCCCTCGCGGCGCGCCTCGGCGCAGGCCTTAACAGCGACTCCACCGACCTGGCGCCCGGCGGCAGCGGCCTGCAGGCCACCCGCCCGGCCTTCGGCGGCCAGAACCTCGTGCAGAGCACGTGGACCGGCGGCCCGCAGATCGCCCTGGTGCGCCCCAACTCGTTCCAGGCCAGCGAGAGCGGCGGGTCGGCCGAGGTGGTGGCGGTCACGCCGAACATCTCGGACGCCGCCCAGCGCGCCAAGGTGACGGCCCGCAAGCCGGCCGAGGAGGGCAAGATCAGCCTCGAGGAGGCCAGCATCATCGTCTCCGGTGGCCGTGGGCTCGGCGCTCCCGAGAACTTCGCGGTGGTCGAGGCGCTCGCCGCCTCGCTCGGCGCGGCCGTGGGCGCCTCGCGCGCCGCGGTGGACGCCGGCTGGTACCCGCACCCGAACCAAGTGGGGCAGACCGGCAAGACCGTGTCGCCCAACCTCTACATCGCGTGCGGAATCTCCGGCGCCGTGCAGCACAAGGTGGGCATGCAGACGTCCGACGTGATCGTGGCGATCAACAAGGACGAGGAGGCCCCGATCTTCGGGTTCGCCGACTTCGGCGTGGTGGGCGACCTCTTCGAGATCGTCCCGCAGCTCACCGAGCTCATCAACCAGCGCAAGGGCTAGCACCCGAGCAGGCATGAATCAGCGCGCGGCCGGGGCCTTGCCCCGGCCGCGCTATCATGCCGCCCCCGTGACACCGACCGGGTCACGCACACCGAGGGAATCGAGAGGGAACGTGAAGGCAGAGATCCACCCCGAGTACGTCGTCTGCGATGTCACCTGCACCTGCGGGAACCACTTCACGACCCGCTCCACGCAGCCCGAGATCCGCGTGGAGATCTGCTCCGAGTGCCACCCCTTCTACACCGGCAAGCAGAAGATCGTGGACACGGGCGGACGCATCGAGCGCTTCAACAAGAAGCGCCAGAAGGCCCAGTAGCGCCCCGGGGCGCCCTCACAGCATGAGCGGGGTCGCCCCCCTCGTGGAGCAGATCGAGCGCACCCGCGCCGAGCTGTCCGATGCACTGTCCGATCCGGACGCGGCATCAGACCGCGCGCGGTACGCCGACCTCACGCGCCGGTACTCGGGCCTCGAGGTGGCCGCCGGCCTGGCCGCGCGCTGGCGGGATGCCGACCAGCAGGCCGCCGAGGCCCGCGAGATGCTGGCCGACGATGACGACCCCGACATCCGCGCGCTGCTGAAGGAGGCCGAGGCCGAGATCGAGGAGCTCGAGCCCCTCATCCGCGAGGCCATGGTTGAGCCCGACCCCAACGACACGCGCGACGTGATCGTGGAGGTCCGCGCCGGCGCCGGCGGGGAGGAGGCCGCGCTCTTCGCCCGCGACCTTCTCGACATCTACACTCGCTACGCGACGGCCCGCGGATACAAGGTGGAGTTGCTCGACGTGAGCGACGCCGATGCCGGCGGGCTGAAGGAGGCCACCTTCGCCGTCAAGGGCACGGGGGCGTTCAGCGTGTTCAAGCACGAGGGCGGGGTGCACCGCGTGCAGCGGGTGCCCGCCACCGAGAGCCAGGGGCGCATCCACACGTCCACCGCCACCGTGGCGGTGATGCCCGAGGCCGAGGAGGTCGACGTGCAGATCGACCAGAACGACCTGAAGATCGACGTCTACCGGTCGAGCGGCCCCGGCGGCCAGAGCGTGAACACCACCGACTCAGCCGTGCGCATCACGCACATCCCCACCGGCGTGGTGGTGTCGATGCAAGACGAGAAGAGCCAGCTGCAGAACAAGGAGCGCGCCATGCGCGTGCTGCGCGCCCGCCTGCTCGAGAAGGCCCAGGCCGAGCAGGAGGCCGAGATGCGCGACACCCGCCGCGCGCACGTGGGCAGCGGCGACCGCTCCGAGAAGATCCGCACCTACAACTACCCCCAGAACCGCGTGACCGATCACCGCATCGGCGTCACCGTGCCCCTCAAGGAGCAGGTGCTGCAGGGGCAGCTGTCGTCGCTCACCGACGCCCTCCAGGCCGAGGAGCGCAGGCTGCTGCTGGAGCAGCAGGTCACGTAACCCCTCTCGGGGCGGCGGTGGCATCCTGTGGTCCGTGATTGTGGCTGAGGTTGTGCAGAGGTCCACCGAGTGGCTGGCGGGGAAGGGGTCCGACACTCCCCGGCTCGATGCCGAGGTGCTCATCGGGCATGCGCTCGGGCTGCAGCGCATCGAGCTCTACACCGAGGCCGAGCGGCCGCTCACCGAGGATGAGCTGGCGGCCTGCCGGGCGCTCATCGCGCGGCGGGGCGAGCTGGAGCCCGTGGCGCACATCACCGGGCGCCGGGCGTTCGGGCGGCTCGACCTCGAGGTGACCCCCGACGTGCTGGTGCCGCGTCCCGATACCGAGGTGGTGGTGGACGTGGTGGTGGAGGTCGCGCCAGAGGGCGCGCGCATCGCCGACTGGGGCACCGGATCGGGGGCCATCGCGCTCTCGGTGGCCGACCTGCGCCCCGACGTCTCGGTGACCGGGCTCGAGCGCAGCCCCGCCGCGCTTGCCGTGGCCCGGCGCAACCTCGACGCCAACCCCGCTCTCACCGATCGCGTGCGCCTGCTCGAGAGCGACGGCATGGCCGCCGTGGCGGGCGAGGAGTTCGACGTGGTGGTGGGCAACCCGCCGTACCTGATGCCGGCAGACCTCGATCGGTACCCCGCGTTGCGGCACGAGCCGCAAGAAGCTCTGGTGGCCGGTCCGGTGGGCACCGAGGACCACGCCCGGGTGGCCGCCGAGGCCGCCGCCGCCCTGGTGCCCGGCGGGTGGCTGGTGCTCGAGGTGGGTGAGGGGCAGTCCGAGGCCGTGATGGGCATCCTCGCCGCCGCGGGATTCGGCGAGGTGTCGGCGAGGGCGGACCTCGCGGGAATCCCACGGGCCATCTGGGGCCGTTCGGCCCAGCCGGGGGCCCCCGGCTCCCCCGCTTCGTGATTTATCCTTGCGACGTTCCCCAGCCGTCGCACGCCGGAGCGCGCGAGTGAGCTTCTTCGATCCCGAGAGCCAGCTGTCCCAGGACGTGTCAGACGCCGACCCGGCGGTGGCCGCGCTCCTGCGGCGCGAGCTCGAGCGCCAGGCCGAGACGCTCGAGATGATCGCCAGCGAGACCTTCACGAGCATCTCCATCCTGCAGGCGGTGGGCTCGGTGCTCACCAACAAGTACGCCGAGGGCCTCCCCCACAAGCGCTACTACGGCGGCTGCGAGGTGGTGGACGAGGTGGAAGACCTCGCAATCGCGCGCGCCACGGAGCTGTTCGGCTGCGAGCACGTCAACGTGCAGCCGCACTCGGGCAGCACCGCCAACGAGGCCGCGTACAGCGTGCTCATCGAGCCCGGCGACACGGTGATGGGCATGTCGCTGGCCCATGGCGGCCACCTCACCCACGGCCTCAAGGTGAACTTCTCGGGCCGCATGTACGACTTCCACGGCTACGGGGTGAACCCCGAGTCGCACCGGCTCGAGATGGAGGACATCCGCGCGCAGGCCCTCGAGGTGCGTCCCAAGCTCATCGTGGCCGGCGCCAGCGCGTACCCGCGCACGCTCGACTTCCCGGCCTTCCGCGAGATCGCCGACGAGGTGGACGCCAAGCTCATGGTGGACATGGCGCACATCTCGGGCCTCGTGGCCGGGGGCGTGCACCCCAGCCCGGTGGGCATCGCCGACGTCGTCACATCCACCATGCACAAGACCCTGGGCGGTCCGCGCGCGGGATTCATCATGTGCGACGAGCAGTACGCCAGCGCCATCGACCGCGCGGTGTTCCCGGGCCTGCAGGGCGGCCCGCTCATGCACGTGATCGCCGGCAAGGCCATCGCCTTCGGCCAGTGCCTCACGCCGGAGTTCCGCGAGCGCCAGCAGCGCACCGTGGACAACTGCCAGGCCATGGCCGAGGTGCTCATGGCGGGCGGCATCCAGCTGGTCACCGGTGGCACCGACAACCACCTGGTGCTGGTGAACCTCTCCGGCACCCCGCTCACCGGTGTGGACGGCGAGGAGCGCCTCGACCGCGCGGGCATCACGGTGAACAAGAACGGCGTGCCATTCGACGAGCGCCCGCCTACGGTCACCTCGGGCGTGCGCATCGGCACCGCCGCCCTCACCACCCGCGGCATGGGCCCCGACGAGCTGCGCGAGGTGGGCGCCATCATCGCCGAGGCCCTCACGCCCGACACCACCGACGCCGACCTCGACGCCCTCCGCCAGCGCTCCAAGGCCCTCGGCGACCGGTTCCCGCTCTACCCGCAGCTCATCGCCGAGACTGCGCGCGTGTGACGGCATGACGGCCCGACCGGACGGGGTATCCCCGGAGGAAAGACCACTGCCGCCATGCCGTCCCGGGCGCAGCCCGGGATGCTTGCGCTGCCGTTGGCGACCGAAGGGAACACCCCGTCCGGTCGGGCCTCTCGCACTGCACCGCGAACCCCGGTCGGTATTCCGTGGCTAGCGATCGCCCGCGTGGCTGGGCGCTCGTGACGGGGGCGAGCGCGGGGATCGGGGCCGAGGTGGCGCTGAGGCTTGCGCGGCGGGGGCATCCGCTGGTGATCGTGGCACGGCGCGGCGACCGGCTGGCGGCGCTGGCCGAGCAGGCGCGGCGCGAGCACGGGGTGGAGGTGCGCGGGGTGGCGGCCGACCTCTCGCGCGAGGAGGGACGGGCCGCGGTGCGTGGGGTGGTGGAGCAACTGCGCGCGCCGCTCGAGGTGGCGGTGCTGAATGCCGGCATCGGCACGCAGGGGCGCTTCACCGAGCTCGACCGCGAGAAGGAGGTGCGCGAGGTGCGCCTCAACTGCGTGGCCGTGGTGGACATGGCCGCGCACGTGCTGCCCGGCATGGTGGCCAACGGCCGCGGCGACCTGGTGGTGATGTCGTCGGCCGCGGCGTCGCAGGCGATTCCCTACATGTCCACGTACGCGGCCACCAAGGCGTTCGAGATGCGGTTCGTGCGCGGGCTCGACCAGGAGCTGCGCGGCACCGGGGTGCGTGCCTTCGCCATCTGCCCGGGGCCGGTGCGCACGGCGTTCCACCGGCTGGGATGGGGGAAGGACCTGCCGAGGCTCATGCCCACCGAGCCGGCCGACTCGGTGGCCGCCCGGGTGATCCGCGTGCTCGATCGGCGCAGGCGCAATCCCGTGGTGGCCAGCGGGCCCCTCGCGCCCGTCACCATCCCGCTCACCGGGCTGCTCGGGGAGGCCTTCTCGGCATGGGGAGCGGGGCTCTATCACCGCCCCCGGCACTGACCTCGCGCACCCCGATGGGCGCAGGTGCCGGCGGGGCACTCGTAGAATGACCATCCGGAGGCCCGTGATGGGCCCCGTCACACCATGACCACGACGCTGATCCCCATACTCAGCGCGATCGCGGCGGCAATCGTCGTGCTCATCCTCACGCCCGCCAGCATGGCGCTGGCCAAGCGGGTGGGCGCCGTGGACGAACCCTCGGCCCGTCGCATCCACGACCGGCCCATCCCGCGCCTCGGCGGCGTGGCGATCCTCATCGGGTTCCTGCTGCCCGCCCTGTGGTTCCTGCCCATCGAGCCCGCCGCCCGCGGGCTCATCGCCGGCGCGGTGCTGATCGCCGCGCTGGGGATCGCCGACGACATCCTCGGCATGCAGCCGGCCGTGAAGTTCGCCGGGCAGATCGCCTGCGCGTGCATCCCCGTGGCCGCGGGGATGACCATCGACCACCTCACGCTGCCCTTCTTCGGCGCCTTCGACCTCGGCCCCGCGCAGTACCCGCTCACCGTGCTGTGGTTCGTGGCCATCGTGAACATCATCAACTTCACCGATGGCATGGACGGCCTGGCCGCCGGCGTCGTGGCCATCGGGTCCACCACCTTCGCGATCATCGCGGCGTCGCTCGGGCGCGCCGACGCGGCCATCCTCGCCGCGGCGCTCGCCGGTGCCTGCGCGGCGTTCCTGCGCTTCAACTTCCACCCGGCCCGCACGTTCATGGGCGACGGGGGATCGATGTTCCTGGGCTTCATGCTCGCGGGCATCGCCATCAGCGGCGTGATGAAGAGCGCCGCGGCCATCGCCATCGTGCTGCCGCTCGTGGTGCTGGCCATTCCGATCCTCGACACCTCGTTCGTGATCCTCAAGCGCATCAAGCACGGGGCGCCGGTGTACTCGGCCGACAAGAGCCACTTCCATCACCGGTTCCTCGCCATCGGATGGAGCCAGCGGCGCACGGTGCTGGCCATCTACGCGTGGACCGGCCTCATGGCCATCCTCGCCCTGGCCATGCGGTTCGTGCCCTACATGAACGCCCCCGGCGACTGGAACGTGGGGTGGACCGCCCTGCTGGCGGCGATCGCCGCGCTGGGCATCGCCGGCGCGGTGTACCTGGTGTACGTGCTCGAGATCCTCAAGTGGCGCAGCGAGCCGGTGGTCACCATCGTGCGCCGCCACCGCGGCCGGGCGCGCGAACGGGTGGCGAACCGGCCCTAGGCGCGGCGCCGGGACGTTCGTCCCGACCCACCGCGGTACTCCCGGCGCGTTCGGCACCGCGGCTCCAGCCGGTGCGTATAGTGCCGTCGTCTGCCGCACACGACGCACGCTCGCGTCCCGATGGTCGCGGCGTCACCCAGGCCCTCGAGGAGGCACGAGTTGGCACCCATGTGCGCAGGTCGACCGAGCGAGCAGGAGGCATGAGCAGCGCCGTGGCTACTGTTCCCCAGTCGGACCGACCCGATGTGCTCGAGTTCGTCCTGGCGACGCTGGGCTTCATCACCCTGCTCATCGAATTGCCGTTCGTGTGGCTGCTCGGCGGGCCGTTCATGGGGTGGTTCATCGGCGCCGTGCTCTTCGCCGCCAGCTGGGGCGCGCAGCTGGCCATCACGCGCATGGCCGAGCGCATGGACCCCACGCAGGCCGTGGGCATCGCCGGCATCTCGTCGATCGGACGGGCCATCATCGTGGTGGCCATCCTCTTCGTGGTCGCGCTGAGGGTGGACGAGACCATCGGCCTGGTGGCCGCCGGCGTGTTCGCCGTGGCGTTCACCATCGACCTCCTCAGCCGCTCGATCCTCTTCGGCATCCGCGAGAAGAAGCGCCGCATCGCCCGGGAGGAGGCCGCATGAGCACCGACGCCGGCCTCGAGCAGGCGGCGGCACCGGCCCCGCGCAAGAAGAACACCACGATCAAGTGGGTCGGCTGGGGCGCCGTGACCTTCCTGATCATCTGGTCGATCTTCGCGATCGTGATGGCTCCCGAGGTGCAGTCGCTCGACGAGTTCAAGCCGCAGAACGAGTTCGGGCTCCACCCGTGGCTGTCGATCAACCTCGGGCCGCTCGACCTGTCGATCAACAAGGCGGTGATGTACCTCGTCCTGTCGTCGCTGATCGCGATCGTGTTCGGGCTCATCGTGGTTCGCCGCGGCCTCTCCGACCGGCTTGGCGACGGCCAGAACATCCTCGAGATCGCCTACGAGTTCACCGAGGACTCCATCGCCAAGGCCACGCTCCCGCCCAAGGTGTTCCAGCGGTACTTCCCCTACGTGGCCACGCTGTTCATCTTCATCGGCATCAACAACCTCATCAGCTTCATCCCGCTTCCCGGCGGCGAGGAGTCGGCCATCGGGTTCATCCCCGACCTCTCGCTGTACGCCGCCACGGCGAACCTCAACGTCACCCTCGCGCTCACCATCTGCACGTTCCTCATCTTCAACTACGAGGGCATCAGGGCGCACGGGCCGCTGGGCTACCTCAAGAGCTTCGTGCCGAGCGGGGACATCAACCCGTTCATGAAGGGCGTGGTCTTCGTGCTCGAGTTCCTCTCGAGCATCCTCCGCCTGGTGAGCCTCTCGGTGCGTCTGTTCGCCAACCTCCTGGCGGGTCACCTGCTCATCATCATGGCCGCCGGCTTCGCGATCCTGCTCGGCAGCTTCGTCGGCCTGGTGGCGATCCCGTTCGGCCTCTTCTTCTACTTCTTCGAATGGGTCCTGATCGCAGGACTGCAGGCATTCATCTTCGCGATGCTCAGCGGCATCTACATCGGCTTCGCCGTCGAGCACGCGCACTGATTCCAACCAAACCCGTACTCAACCGACACAAGGGACGGACTAGTGGCACTTGAAGGCAATGTTGTTGACGCGGCAAAGGTCCTGACGCTCGGCCTCGCGACCGCTTTCGGCGCGATCGGCCCTGGCGCCGGCGTGGGTTACCTCATGGGCAAGACGGTGGAGTCCGTGGCGCGCCAGCCCGAGCTCCGCGGCGAGATCATGGGGCTCATGTTCCTGGGCCTCGCGCTCACGGAGGCCATCACCTTCTACGCCCTCCTCATGGGCTTCGTGGCCTTCTTCCTGGTCTAGGTGATGAACCCGCTCGAGCACGTCCAGTACGTCGGGGCCGAGGCGGGGGGCAACCCCCTCCTGTCGGCGAGCCCCGGCCTGATGATCTGGACCATCGTGATGTTCTTCATCACGCTGTTCATCCTGAAGAAGTTCGTCTTCGGGCCGGTTGGCGACGCCATCGAGAAGCGGCGCGCGAAGATCGCCGCCAGCATCGACGAGGCCGAGTCCAGCCGCGACGAGGCCATGCTGCTGCTCGAGGAGTACAAGGTGCAGCTCGCGGACGCCCGCCGCGAGGCGGACGAGCTGCGCGAGGCGGGCCGCCGCGAGGGCGAGCGCCAGAAGACCGACATCGTCGGCCAGGCGCAGGAGCAGCGCGAGCGGATCGTGAGCGACACGCAGGTGCAGATCGACGCCCAGGCGCGGGCGGCGGTGGCAGGCGTGCGCGACGACGTCGTGGTGCTGGCCATCACCGCTGCCGAGAAGGTCACGAAGAAGTCGCTGTCCGACGAGGACCACCGCCGGCTGGTGGAAGAGGCCCTCAACGACGCCGACCTGAGCGGACTGCAGAACGGCTGATGAGCGTCGCGGCCACGTACGCCGATGCGCTCTACGAGGCCGCCGAGGCGCAGTCGGCCGTGGACCGCGTGCGCACCGAGCTCGCGGACCTCGCCGGTGCCATGGCCGACGGCACCGACCTTCGCGCGGCCATGCTCAACCCCGAGGTGCCGGACGCCGCCAAGCGCGCGGCCCTCGCGGAGATCATGGAGGGCTCCCACCCGGTGACCTCGGGCTTCGCCCAGGTGCTGGTGGATCGCGGCCGCATCGGCGAGATCGGTGACATGGCCCAGGCCTTCGCCCGGCGCGTGGACGTCGCGGAGGGCCGCGTGGTGGTGACCGCCGTCACGGCCGTGCCGCTCACTCCCGAGCTGCGCGAGCAGATCCGCGCCAAGGTGCGCGCCCAGACCGGCCGCGACGCCGAGCTCGAGGAGACCGTCGACCCGTCGATCATCGGCGGGCTGGTCCTCCGCGTCGGCGAGGTCGTCGTCGATGCCTCACTTCGCACCCGCCTCGAGGAGATGCGCCGCTCCCTCGAGTCCGCACCCGTCGATCTCGCGAGCGCGATCGAGGCCTGAGCCCGTCCGCTCCGCACGCATCAATCCAGGAAAGAGGAACACCTACCGATGAAGCTCCGCCCCGATGAGATCACGAAGGTCCTGCGCGCCCAGATCGAGCAGTACGAGGGCGTCGCGGAGGCCGACGAGGTGGGGACCGTCCTGCAGGTGGGTGACGGAATCGCCCGCGTGTACGGCCTCCCGTCCGTGCTGGCGCTCGAGATGCTCGACCTGCCCCACGGCGTGACCGGCCTGGCCCTGAACCTCGAGGAGGACAACGTCGGCGTGGTGCTGCTCGGCGACGACGTCCTGATCAAGGAGGGCGACCCCGTGCGCCGCACGGGCAAGGTCATCCAGGTGCCGGTGGGCGACGCCCTGCTCGGCCGCGTGGTGGACCCGCTCGGCAACCCCCTCGACGGCCGCGGCCCCATCCAGGCCACTGAATACCGCCCGGTGGAGTTCAAGGCGCCGGGCGTGGTGCAGCGCCAGAGCGTGAAGGAGCCGCTCCAGACCGGCATCAAGGCCATCGACGCGCTCATCCCGATCGGCCGTGGCCAGCGCGAGCTGATCATCGGCGACCGCCAGACGGGCAAGACCACCATCGCGATCGACACGATCATCAACCAGCGCGGCCAGGACGTGAAGTGCTTCTACGTGGCCATCGGCCAGAAGGCGTCCACCGTGGCCCAGGTGGTGGAGCGCCTGCGCGAGGCCGGCGCCATGGAGTACACCACCGTCGTGGTGGCCAGCGCGTCCGCGAGCGCGCCGCTCAAGTACCTGGCGCCGTACTCCGGCGCTGCCATGGCCGAGTACTTCCTCTACAACGGCCAGCACGCCCTGTGCGTGTACGACGACCTCTCCAAGCAGGCCGACGCCTACCGCCAGATGTCGCTGCTCCTCCGCCGCCCGCCGGGCCGCGAGGCGTTCCCCGGCGACGTGTTCTACCTGCACTCGCGCCTGCTCGAGCGCGCGTGCAAGCTCAGCGACGCCCTCGGCGGCGGCTCGCTCACCGCGCTGCCGATCATCGAGACGCAGGCCGGTGACGTGTCGGCGTACATCCCGACCAACGTGATCTCCATCACGGACGGCCAGATCTTCCTCGAGGCCAAGCTCTTCTACTCGGGCATCCGGCCCGCCGTGAACGTGGGCATCTCGGTGTCCCGCGTGGGTGGCGACGCCCAGATCCGCGCCATGCGCAAGGTGGCCGGCCGACTGAAGATCGAGCTCTCGCAGTACCGCGACCTCGAGGCCTTCGCCCAGTTCGGGTCGGAGCTCGACGCCGCCACGCAGCAGACGCTCGCCCGAGGCGCGCGCCTGGTGGCCACCCTCAACCAGCCGGCGTTCCAGCCCTGGCCGGTGGAGGAGCAGGTCACGGCCATCTTCGCCGCCTCGCGCGGCTACCTCGACGAGGTGTCGCCGGCCGAGATCCCGCGGGTGAACGAGGAGATCCGTGCCGCGCTTCGCGACGAGGGCACGATCCTCGCCGAGATCCGCGAGACGCAGGACCTCTCCGACGCCCTGCAGGACAAGCTCGGGAACTTCCTGACGACCCTCATGAAGCGCCTCATCGGCGCCGGGGCCGCCGCCTAGTGCCGAGCCAGCAGGACATCAAGCAGCGCATCGTGTCGGTCACCGGCACGAGCAAGATCACGCGCGCGATGGAGCTCGTGGCATCGGCCAAGCTGCGCCGCGCCCAGCTGCGCATCGAGGCGCTTCGCCCCTACGCCAAGGGCATGGGCGAGCTGATGTCGGGCGCCGCCCGCCGCGCGGGCAACGTGTCGGGACTTCCGCTCATGGCCGAGCGCGAGGATCGCGGGCGCGCCGCGGTGATCGCCGTCACGGGCGACCGCGGGCTGGCCGGCGCCTTCAACGTGAATGTCGTGCGCCAGGGGCTCGCCACCGCCGAGGGGCTGCTGGCCGAGGGGTTCGGCGAGGTGGTGTTCACCGCCGTGGGCAAGAAGGGCGGCGGCACGCTGCGCTTCCGCGGCCGTGTGGTGGACCACCACTTCCAGGGCTTCTCGTCGGAGCCCACCTACGACGACGCCCACGTGATCGCCGAGCACGTGTCCACGCGGTTCCTCGAGGGAGAGACCGATCGCGTGATGCTGGTGTACAACGAGTTCAAGTCGGTGGTGGAGCAGCGCGTGGTCACCGAGCAGCTCCTGCCCGTGCCGCGCACCGTGGTGATGGGCGACGAGGACGAGGACGGCGACGAGGCCAGTGCCGGCGGCCTCTCGCAGGCCGTCGCCGACTTCGAGCCGGAGCCCGCCGTGCTGCTGGAGAAGCTCCTGCCCACCTTCATCGACACCACGATCTACCGGGCGCTGCTCGAGAGCGCCGCCGCCGAGCACGCCGCGCGCCGCACGGCAATGAGCAACGCCTCGGACAACGCCGAGCAGTTGATCGCAGACCTCACCCTTGCAATGAACCGGGCCCGCCAGGCCGCAATCACCCAGGAGATCCTCGAGGTGGTCGCGGGCGCGGATGCCCTCACGTAGTCCAATCGCGACGGGACGGATTCCATCCAGATGAGCACCAACGGGACGAACACCGGGACAATCCTCGAGATCAAGGGCGTCGTGCTCGACGTCCAGTTCTCCGATGAACTCCCGAGCATCTACAACGCCCTCGAGATCACCCGCGAGGACGGCACGCTGCTGGTGGCCGAGGTGCAACAGCTCCTCGGCGACGACAAGGTGCGCGCCGTGGCCCTCGACACCACCGATGGCCTGGCCCGCGGGGTGGCCGTGGTGGACACCGGCGGGCCGATCACGGTGCCCGTCGGCGAGCCCACGCTCGGTCGCATCTTCACCGTGCTCGGCCAGCCCATCGACGAGGCCGGCCCGGTGGTGGACAGCGAGCGCTGGCCGATCCACCGCGACCCGCCCGCGTTCGATGCCCTGCTGCCGACGTCCGAGATCTTCGAGACCGGCATCAAGGTGATCGACCTCCTCGCCCCGTACGTGAAGGGCGGCAAGGTGGGCCTGTTCGGCGGCGCCGGCGTGGGCAAGACCGTGCTCCTCCAGGAACTCCTCCACAACCGCGCCCAGGACCACGGTGGCCTCTCGGTGTTCGCCGGCGTGGGCGAGCGCACCCGCGAGGGCAACGACCTCTGGGTGGAGATGACCGAGTCGGGCGTGATCGCCAAGACCGCCCTGGTGTACGGCCAGATGAACGAGCCCCCGGGCGCCCGCCTTCGCGTGGCCCTGAGCGGCCTCACCATGGCCGAGTACTTCCGCGACGTCGGCGGCCAGGACGTGCTGCTGTTCGTGGACAACATCTTCCGCTTCGTGCAGGCCGGATCCGAGGTGTCGGCCCTGCTCGGCCGCATGCCGTCGGCCGTGGGCTACCAGCCCACCCTGCAGACCGAGATGGGTGACCTGCAGGAGCGCATCACCTCGACCCGCAACGGGTCGGTCACCTCGGTGCAGGCCATCTACGTGCCCGCCGACGACCTCACCGACCCGGCCCCGGCAGCGTCGTTCGCCCACCTCGACGCCACCACGGTGCTCAACCGCGCCATCGCCGAGAAGGGCATCTACCCGGCCGTGGACCCGCTCGACTCCACCAGCACGGCGCTCGAGCCAAGCGTGGTGGGCGAGGAGCACTACCGCGTGGCCATCCGCGTGCAGGAGATCCTGCAGGAGTACAAGGACCTCCAGGACATCATCGCCATCCTCGGCGTGGACGAGCTCACCGACGAGCAGAAGGTGGTCGTGTCGCGCGCGCGCCGCATCGAGCGCTTCCTCTCGCAGCCGTTCAACGTGGCCGAGGCCTTCACGGGCACGCCGGGCGCGTACGTGCCGCTGCGCGAGACCATCCGGGGCTTCCAGGAGATCCTGGAGGGCAAGCACGACGACCTGCCCGAGGGCGCCTTCCTGCTGGTGGGCACCATCGACGAGGCCGTCGCCAAGGGCGCCGAGATGGCCAAGGCCGCTGCGTGAGCACGGCCACCTCAACGGACGAGCGCCAGCTCGCCGTCAAGGTGTTCACGCCCGAGGGCGCGGTGTTCGAGGGCAAGGTGCGCATGGTCGTCGCCCCCAGCGTGGAAGGCGAGATCGGCATCCTGCCCCGGCACATGCCGGTGGTCGCGCTTCTGCGCCCGGGTGAGACGCGCCTGCGCATCACGGACGGCGACGACGTCATCCTGGCCACCACCGCCGGCTACATGTCGGTGGAGTTCGACACCGTCGTGATCCTGGTGGAGCAGGCCGAGCCCTACGACCAGCTCGACCGCTCCCGCGCCGAGGCCGCCCTGGCCCAGGCCCGCGAGGAACTGGCCGCCGCGGGCGACGACGAGGCAGCCGCCATGCGGGCGCAGGCCGCCATCTACCGCGCTGAGAACCGCCTGAAGGTGCTCGACCGCAACGGCTGATATGCCGCCGGCCGTGCCACCCGCATTCGAATCGGAGGAATCCATTGGCTAGTCCCGTCCGCGTCGTGGTCACCGGTGCCGCCGGCCAGATCGGCTACGCGCTTCTGTTCCGCATCGCCAGCGGCCAGCTGCTGGGCCCCGACACCCCCGTGGAGCTCCGCATGCTGGAGATCCCGCAGGCCCGCGGCGCCCTCGATGGCGTCGGCATGGAGCTCGACGACTGCGCGTTCCCGCTGCTGTCCGGCTGGATGGGCACCGACGACCCCAACGAGGCCTTCGACGGCGCGAACGTCTGCATGCTGGTGGGTGCCCGCCCGCGCACGAAGGGCATGGAGCGTGGCGACCTGCTTGAGGCCAACGGCGCCATCTTCACCGTGCAGGGCAAGGCCATCAACGACCGCGCCGCGGATGACGTGCGCGTGCTCGTGGTGGGCAACCCCGCCAACACCAACGCCCTCATCGCCATGCACAGCGCGCCGGACGTTCCGGCCGAGCGCTTCACCGCGATGATGCGCCTCGACCACAACCGCGCCATGACGCAGGTTGCCCAGAAGACCGGCGTGCAGGTGGCCGAGGTCACCAACATGACCATCTGGGGCAACCACTCGGCCACGCAGGACCCCGATGTGGTGCACGCCAAGGTGGCCGGCACGAGCGCCTGGGACGCCATCTCGGACGAGGCCTGGGTGGCCGACACCTTCATCCCCACCGTGCAGACGCGCGGCGCGGCGATCATCGAGGCCCGCGGCGGGTCGTCGGTGGCCTCGGCGGCCAACGCCGCCATCGATCACATGCGCGACTGGGTGCTGGGCACCCCGGCGGGCGACTGGGTGTCGATGGGCGTTCCGTCGAAGGGCGAGTACGGCACACCCGAGGGCCTGATCGTGGGCCTCCCGTGCACCTGCTCTGGCGGCGAGTGGAGCGTGGTGGAGGGCATCGACATCGACGAGTTCAGCAAGCCCCGCATCGAGCGCTCGGTGGCCGAGCTCGAGGAGGAGCGGCAGGCCGTGAAGGACCTCGGCCTGATCTAGCCGCACGGTGCGGTGAACGGCCTGTCACGCGACATGCCGATCGCCCGCACCGGGTCTAGCGTTGACCGTGCGCGAGGGGTCCGAAAGGGCCCCTCGTCGCGTTTCGGCCCCCGACGCCGGTGGGCCGCGCGCCCGCATGCCCGACGCGCTCGGATAGCGTGTCGCGATGCCCGGTGGCCTCGGCATACCCGCGGTGCTCACCATGCCCGCCTTCCGCCGGGTGTGGATCGGCAGCGTGCTGTCCAACGGCGGCACGTGGTTCCAGGCGGTGGCCGCGGGATGGCTGGTGCTGCAGATCACCGGCAGCGCAACCATGGTGGGCCTGCTGGCCCTGGCCTACCGGGCCCCGGCGTTCGTGCTTTCCACGTGGGGCGGCAAGCTCGCCGACCGCCACGACTGGCGGCGCATCGGCATCATCACCTTCTCGGTGGAGGCCGCCGGCGCGCTGGCGCTCGCGGGCCTGGCGTTCGCGGGGCGGCTTTCGGTGGCGGCTATCTTCGCGGCCACGTTCGTGATGGGCGCGGCATTCGCCATCGGGCTGCCGTCGGTGCTGGCGCTGGTGCCCGCCCTGGTGCCCACCGCCCGCCTGCAGGAGGCCGTGGCGCTGAACGCTGCGGGCATCAACGTGGCGCGCGCGGTGGGGCCGATCCTCGGCGGGGTGATGCTGGCGTTCGCGGGCGCCAGCTGGTGCTTCCTCGTCAACTCCCTCTCGTTCCTCGCGCTGGTGGCGGCGCTGCTGCTGTGCCCGCACGTGGCCCAGGGCAGCAAGGTGCCGTCGGCCCTGCGCAGCGCCCTGCGCTACGCCGCAACCGACCGCGCCGCGCGCCGGCTGCTCACGGGCATGTTCCTGTTCATGCTCTTCGCCGGGCCCATCCAGGAGCTCGCGCCGGTGGTGGCACGCCGGCTGGGCGGTGGCCCGGTGGCCCTGGGGGTGATCCTCGGCGGCATGGGGGCCGGCGCGCTGCTGGGCGCCTGGTTGCTGCAGACCCTCTCGGGGCGCGGCCTGCCCCGGCACCTGGCCCTGCCCATCGCCACCCTGGCCTTCGGGGCGTCCCTCGCCGTGGTGGCCGCCTCGCCGTTCCTGTGGCTCACGGTGATCGGCATGCTCGCGGCCGGCGCGTTCTGGATCTGGATCCTCACGCTCACCAACACGGCGATCCAGCTCTCGTCGCCCTCGGAGATGCTCGGGCGCATGCTGGGCTTCTACCAGCTGTCGGTGATCACGCCCATCGCGCTCGGATCGGTGGCGTTCGGTGCCATGGCGGGCGCCATCGGCATCGGCTGGAGCCTTGGCATCGCGGCCATCTGCCTGCTGGCCTGGGGGGCCTGGACCCTCACGCACCCGGTCGGTGAGATCGACCGCGACATCCGGTCGATCAGGTCGTGACCGCGCAGGGCGTCAGCGCGGCGCCTGCGCCCTGACGAAGCCCGCGATGCGATCCCACGCGGGTGGAGGCGTGCGGTCGTTCACCGCGAGGGAGTGATCGGCACCGCGTACGACCAGCCGTTGCGTGGGTAGCCCGGCGTCGCGTCGGGTGGCGGCGAGCGTGCCGGCATCGGCGAACGGCACGGTGTCGTCGCGCGTTCCGTGCACCACCAGCAGCGGGGCGGGCAGGGTGGCGGCATCGCGCCGCGGATCGCGCGTGAGGGTCTCGCGCGCGGCGCGCTCGCCGCCCACCGACACGATCACCCGGCGGATGCCCTCGCCGATTCGCCCCAGCGGTCGTGCCGGGGCGGCCATGGTGACCACGCGGTCGGCGCTGGCCTCGCGGCCCGAGCGCAGGGCGATGTCACCGCCCTGGCTGTGGCCGATCGCGCCGGTGCGCTCGGGGTCGGCCTCGGGCCGCGCAGACAGCCAGCGGATAGCTGCAGTGGCGTCGGCCGTGAGGGCGGGGAGGTCGAGCCACGCCAGCGCCGGCCCGGGCGAGTCGCCGAGTCCCCGCTTGTCGTATCGAAGCGTCACCACGCCCCGGCGCGCCAGCTCGCGTGCCCACGACGCGTAGAGGCCGCCGGGCGGGCCGCCCACGATGGCGCCATCGCGCGTGCCCGGTCCGAAGCCGCCCACGATCACCACGGCGGGGTGCGGCCCGGGGCCGTCAGGCACCGTGAGCGTGCCCGCCAGGGGGTCGCCATTGCCGCCGGGGATGCTCACGTCGCGCTGCGTGGCCGCCATGGCGCCCGCAGGCACCAGCAGCAATGCGAGGGTCACAGGTAATGCCCGCATGCAGCGACGGTATCGCGCATGGTGGCGGAACCCGCGAGTGCGGTCACGCCCGGGTGGTTGGCTATGCTGGCCGCGTGGATGAAGTCCGTCTTGCGGAGCGGCTCATCGCCCATGACACCTCCGATCCGGCGGGCCTCGCGGTGGCGATGGACTTCGTTGCCGGGTGGCTCGAGGGCCGGGGCGCCGACCTGACCCGCCACGACCTGGGCGACCGCGATGCGCTCATCGCGCGCGCCGGCTCGGGGCCCGTGCGCATCATCTTCCACGGGCACATCGATGTGGTGCCGGGGCACGCCGAGCAGTTCTCGCCGCGTATCGACGGCGACCGCCTCATCGGCCGGGGCGCGTACGACATGAAGGCCGCCCTCGCGGCGATGATGATCGCCACGTCCGACCTCGCCGCGGCACCGCCGCCGGGCGTGCAGGTGGATCTCGTGATCGTGCCCGACGAGGAGCGTGCCCAGCCCGGGGCGAATGCCACGGAGATGCTCGTGGACAGGGGACTCCGGGCCGACCTGGTGGTGTGCGGCGAGCCCACGGACATGCAGGTGGGCGTGCAGGCCAAGGGCGTGATGATCCTGGCGGTGGAGGTTCCGGGGCGCGCGGCCCACGGATCTACCCCGTGGCTTGGCGACAACGCCATCCTGCGCGCGCTCGAGGTGTACCGCCGGCTGGAGTCGCTGCCCTTCACGCGGGCGTCCACGCCGCTGTTCCCGCGGCCGTCGGTGAACCTGGGGCGCATCTCGGGGGGTGACGCGGTGAACAAGGTCCCCGACCACTGCCACATGGACGTCGACGTGCGCTACCTGCCCGGGCAGGACCCGGACGAGATCCTGCGCCAGGCGCGCGAGGTGGGAGCCGAGTCCATCGAGGTGTCCATCGCCCGCCCGCCCGCCGACACCGACCCCGAGCACCCGCTGGTGGTGGCCCTGGTGGAGTGCGCGTCGCGCCACCACGCATCGTCCGCATCGGTGGGCCGCGACGGGTCGTCGGACGGCGTGTCATTCCTCGAGGCCGGGGTGCCGGCCGTGGAGTTCGGGCCGCTCGGCGCCAGCCATCACGGGCCGGACGAGTACGTGGACATCCCGAGCCTGCTGTCGTACCGCCGCGCGCTTGCCGACTTCGCCGCGTGCGCGGGGGGGCTCGCGCCGGTCATCGCCGCCGGGCGCGATGAGGGGGCCCGCGCATGAGCGACGAGCCGAACGTGCCCGAGCCCGACGAGGTGCAGTCCGACGAGGCCGAGCGCCCGGCGCGCTGGTTCCGCGTGCCGCGCAAGCGCCGCCGCTGGCCGTGGGTGTTCCTGTGGGCCGCGGTGTTCATCGTTGGCGCGGGCGCGGGCCTCGCCGTGGCCAGCTACCAGCTGCTCGGCAGCACGCTCGAGAAGGCCAGCCCCGACACCAAGCTCGTGCAGGACGCCCAGGCGCAGGTGGACCCCGACGTGCCGGGCGAGCCCGTGAACATCCTGCTCATCGGGTCCGACAAGCGCGCGGGCGCCGAGGGCGCGGGCGATCCAGGTCGTTCCGACTCGCTCATCCTGCTGCGCATGGACGGCGACCGCGGGTTCATCTCGATGCTGTCCTTCCCGCGCGACCTCTACGTGGACATCCCGGGATCGGGCATGGACAAGATCAACTCGGCGTTCTCCCGCGGCGGCCCGGCGAAGACCATCGAGACCATCAAGAAGCTCACGGGCGAGCCGATCAACTACTTCGTGAACATCGACTTCGAGGGGTTCGTGAAGCTGGTGGACCAGGTGGGCGGCGTGTACCTCGACGTCGACCGCGCGTACTTCCACAAGAACGTGCCCGGTGACGGCATCGACGACTACGAGGAGATCGACCTCAAGCCGGGCTACCAGCGCATGAACGGCAAGGACGCCCTCGACTACGTGCGCTACCGCCACACCGACTCCGACTTCGCGCGCATCGCGCGACAGCAGGCGTTCCTGTCGGAGCTCAAGCGGCAGACCAACCGCTTCGGCAACCTGCCGGAGATCCCCGCCTACGCCAGCATCTTCGCCGACAACATCACCACCAACGTGCGGTCGGTGCCGCGCCTGCTGGGAATCCTGCAGCAGGCCATGACCACCGACAAGGACCGCATCGCCCGCAACAGCGTCTCGGGCAACCCCAACATGCGCGGCGGCGCGGCTGTGGTGGACACCACGCAGGGCGAGATCGACGCCAAGGTGGACGCCTGGCTCAACCCGGAGTTCCAGGAGGGCGCGGCCGCGGCCGTGGTGAGCCCGAACGAGGTGCAGGTGCAGGTGCTCAACGGCAACGGGCGCCTGCTGGACGCCGAGAAGGCCACCGACCAACTGCGCGAGCGCGGGTACGATGCCGTGTCGGGTGGCAATGCCGACTCCTTCGGCAAGCCCGAGACCGTGGTGGCGTACGCCGACGGCCAGCGCGAGGCCGCCAAGAACATCGCCGCGATGTTCGGCCCGGGAACCGTGCTGGCGGCCCTGTCGCGGTCGGACACCCCCGACGGCCTCGACGTGCGGGTGACCGTGGGCGAGTCGTACGACGGCCAGCTGGTGCAGAAGAAGAAGGCCAAGAAGGAGCCCAAGCCCAGCGCCAACGTGGTGGACACCACCTCGCTCGTGCCGCTGTCGAAGCGCATCCAGAAGGCCACCGGCCTCAAGATCATGGTTCCCACCCGCGTGCCCAGCGGGTCGGAGCTCAAGATCGTGCGCGCATACCGCGTGAACACCGGGGGCGAGGGCCCGCAGGCGCTCAAGATGGTGTTCCGCATCCCGCAGGGCACCTACTGGGGCTACCAGGTGCTCGACTGGGCCGACCCGCCGCTGCTCGAGGGCCGCACCGGCGTGGTGAAGAGCGGGGGCCGCGAGTACTCCACCTTCTACGATGGCAAGAACCTCGTGAGGCTCGCATGGCAGAAGGACGGCGTCACCTATTGGATCTCCAACACCCTTGACTACGCGCTCTCGGACGAGACCATGTACGCCATCGCCAAGTCGGCGCGGCCGATCGACCGCGTCACCCTGCGCCCCGGTGCGAAGCCCGTGGAGATCCCCATGGAGCAGGACGCCTACACGCCCTGATGCCTGAGCGAATCGGAGTGATCGGGGCCGGGTACGTCGGCCTGGTGACGGGGGCCTGCCTCGCATCGATGGGGCACCAGGTGACCCTGCGCGACATCGACGAGGCCAAGGTGCGCATGATCGAGGACGGCGATCCGCCGATCCACGAGGACGGCCTCAAGCAGCTCATGCACGAGTGCCGCGACCGCCTGCGCGCCACCCTCGACCTGGGCGAGATGCTCGCGGCGTCGGAGATCGTGTTCATCGCCGTGGACACCCCGCCCACCCACTCGGGCGACGCCGACCTCTCGCGCGTGATGACCGTGCTCGACGAGCTCGAGCAGATCGGCGCCACCGGCGACCACGTGCTGGTGATGAAGAGCACGGTGCCGGTGGGCACCGGCGAGCGCGTGCGCGCCGAGCTCGACAAGCGCGGGCTGTCGGACGTGGGCTACTGCTCCAACCCGGAGTTCCTCAAGGAGGGGGTGGCCATCGCCGACTTCCTCAGCCCCGACCGCGTGGTGATCGGCGACTTCCGCGCCGGCGACGGCGACAAGGTGGCGGCGCTCTACGCGCCGCTGGGCGCGCCGATCCTGCGCACCTCGGTGCCCACCGCCGAGATGATCAAGTACGCATCCAACGCCTTTCTCGCCACCAAGATCTCCTTTATCAACGAGATCGCCAACGTGTGCGAGGAGGTTGGCGCCGACGTCACCGAGGTGGCCGAGGGCATGGGCCTCGACGCCCGTATCGGCCCGAAGTTCCTCTCGGCCGGCGTGGGCTTCGGCGGGAGCTGTTTTCCAAAAGACGTAAGCGCTCTCAAGCAGCTGGCCGGCAACAGCGGGTATCACTTCCAGCTGCTCACCTCGGTGATCGAGGTGAACGAGCTGCAGAAGCGCCGCGTGGTGGGCAAGCTCAAGAGGCACCTGGGCGACCTGGAGGGGCGCGAGATCGCCCTGCTGGGGCTGGCGTTCAAGCCGGGCACCGACGACATGCGCGAGGCATCGAGCGTGGTGCTGGCCGCGCGCCTGCTGGCCGAGGCCGCCGTGGTGCGCGCGTACGACCCGGTGGCGCTTGATGCCGCGCGGCACACGGTGCGCGGCGTGGAGTTCTTCGACGACCCGTGGGCGTGCGTCACCGGCGCCGACGCGGTGGTGCTGGTCACCGAGTGGCCCGAGATCATCGGGCTCGACTGGCCGAAGGTGGCGCAGGTGATGCGCGGCGACGTGCTGGTGGATGGCCGCAACGCGCTCGACCCGGCAGAGGCCGTGGCCGCGGGCTTCGCCTACGAGGGCATCGGGCGGGTCGCCCCGTCATGACCCGCGATGCGGGCGTGAGCCAGGCCGTCATCCTGGTGGGCGGCCAGGGCACCCGCATGCGGCCCCTCACCGACACCATCCCCAAGCCCATGCTGTCGCTCATGGGCCTGCCGTTCGTCGAGCGCCAGGTCGATCACCTGCAGCGGGCGGGGGTTGATCGCATCGTGTTCTCGTGCGGGTACCGCCCGCGGGAGATCGAGGAGTACTTCGGCGATGGGTCGTCGCGGGGGCTCGAGATGGGCTACGTGGTCGACCCTGAACCGCTCGGCACCGCCGGTGCCATCGCGAACGCCGAGGACCTGCTGGACGACTCGGACGTGTTCGTGCTGAACGGCGACATCCTCACCGATCTCGACCTGGCTGCGTTGGTGGGGCACCACCGCGGGCTGGGCGCCGAGGCCACCATCGCGCTCACGCCGGTGGACGACCCCAGCGCCTTCGGCCTGGTGCGCACCGACGCCGACGGGCGCGTGAGCGAGTTCGTCGAGAAGCCGGGCCCCGACGAGCTCATCCCGGGCGAGCCGTATCGCATCAACGCCGGCACCTACGTGCTCACACCGGGCGCCCGCGCGGCGATCCCCCGCGGGCAGCAGGTGTCGATCGAGCGCGACACCTTCCCGCTGCTGGCCGAGCGCGGCGGCGTGGGCGCGCTGGCGTCCGACTGCTACTGGCGCGACATCGGCACGCCGGCGTCGTACCTCGACGCCCACCTCGACGTGCTGGCGGGCAAGGTGGGGTTCATCGCATCGCCGGGCGAGGCCTGGGTGTCGCCGGACGCCACGGTCGACCCGTCCGCCGTCATCGAGCCCGGTGCCTGCGTGGGCCCGGGGGTCGCCATCGGCCCGGACGCCCGCGTGGGGGTCAGCGTGATCGGCACGGGCAGCTCGATCGGCGCGGGTGCCGTGGTGCAGCGCTCGGTGCTGGGCCGCGACGTGTCGGTGGGCGAGGGCGCCCGCGTGAGCGACCTCGTGGTGGTGGGCGACGGGGCCACCGTGGCGCCGGGCGCGGTGATCGCGGGCCCGCAGTCGGTGGCTACCGGCGCCACCGTGCCCTCCACCTGACCGGTAGCCTCCCCCACATGGACGAACTGGACATGCCCGAGGTGCTGGGCATCGATCGCGCGGGCCTGATCGACGGCATCGCGCGCTCGGTGGACATCTTCGACTCCGCCCGCGCGGGTGCCGAGGCCCTGGAGCTGTCGTTCCCGGCAGACGTCATCAACAACGTGATCATCTGCGGGATGGGCGGCTCGGCGATTGCGGGCGACCTCATCGCCACCACCTACTACGAGCGCACGCGCGTGCCGCTGGTGGTGCACCGCGGGTACTACCTGCCGGGCTGGGCCGACGACCACACGCTGGCCATGCTCATGTCGTACTCGGGTGAGACCGAGGAGACCCTCACGGCGGCCATGCAGGCGCTCGAGCGCGAGTCGCCGGCCATCGCCATCACCAGCGGCGGCAAGCTCGACACCTGGTACAACGGCAAGCATGGCGTGCCGGTGCTGCCGATCCCCGGCGGCCTGCAGCCGCGCATGGCCCTGCTGCACATGCTCATCCCCGCCGTGGTGCTGCTCTCGCGCCTTGGCGTGATCCCGCCGCAGGACGACGAGCTCGACGCCACGCGCGACGCCATCGGCGCGGCGATCGACGCCTACGGGCCCGACCGGCCCACCGATGCCAACCCGGCCAAGCAGGTGGCCATGCGCCTCTACGACAAGGTGCCGGTCGTCTACGGGGCCGAGGTCACGGCAGGGGTGGCCTTCCGGTGGAAGTGCCAGTTCAACGAGAACGCCAAGCAGCCGGCGTTCTGGGCCGCGCTGCCCGAGATGAACCACAACGAGATCGTGGGCTGGGAGGAGGCCGGCGCGTTCGGCGACCAGGCCCAGGTGGTGATGCTGCGCGACCTGCGGCAGCACCGCCAGGTGGAGCGCCGCATCGCCCTCACCCGCGAGATCATCCGGTCGAAGGTGACGGACGTGCTCACCATCGAGGGCGAGGGGGAGACCCCCCTGGCCCGCGTGATCGACCTGGTGATGCTCGGCGACTACGTATCGCTGTACGCCGCCTGCCTGCGCCGCGTCGACCCGAACCCGGTGGACAGCATCGGCACCCTCAAGGAGGGCCTGGCCACCACGGGCAACCAGCGCCTGGCGGCAGGGGAGAGCGGAAGCATCTAGCGGCAGATCCCGCCGCAGCCCCCGGTGTCAGGCACTTAACCGAGGGTCACATGACTCGAACGGGTCGGGTAAGTGCCTGACACCGGGGTTTGGCGGGGGGCTGCGCTGGTACCCTCCCGGCGCTTCCCAGCGAACAAGGAACCCGTCTGTGTCGACAACCGTCAACCATCACGTGGCCGATCTCGGCCTGGCCGAGCTCGGGCGCCAGCGCATCGAGTGGGCCGACCGCGACATGCCCGTGCTCAAGCAGATCCGTGAGCGCTTCGAGAAGGAGAAGCCCCTCGACGGGCTGCGCATCTCGGCCTGCCTGCACGTGACCACCGAGACCGCCAACCTGGCGCGCACCCTCAAGGCCGGTGGCGCCGACGTGGTGCTCGTGGCGTCCAACCCGCTGTCCACGCAGGACGACGTGGCAGCCGCCCTGGTGCAGGAGTACGGCATCTCCACCTACGCCATCAAGGGCGAGGACGACGAGACCTACTACGCGCACCTCACCGCCGCCATCGACCACGCGCCGCACATCACCATGGACGATGGCGCCGACGTGATCGGCGTGCTGCACGGCGACCGCCGCGAGATGCTCGACGGCATCATCGGCGGCACCGAGGAGACCACCACGGGCGTCATCCGCCTCAAGGCCCTCGAGGCCGAGGGCAAGCTGGCCTTCCCCGTGGTCGCGGTGAACGAGGCCAACACCAAGCACATGTTCGACAACCGCTACGGCACCGGCCAGAGCACGCTCGACGGCCTGCTGCGCGCCACCAACATCCTGGTGGCCGGCCGCAGGTGCGTGGTGGGCGGCTACGGCTGGTGCGGCCGCGGCCTGGCATCGCGCCTCAAGGGCATGGGTGCCCACGTGATCGTCATCGAGGTCGACCCGCTTGCGGCCCTCGAGGCCGTGATGGACGGCTTCGAGGTGATGACCGTGGCCGACGCCGCCAAGGAAGGTGATGTGTTCATCACCGCCACCGGCAACATCCACGTGCTGCGCCGCGAGCACTTCGAGCACATGAAGGACGGCGCCATCGTGGCCAACACCGGCCACTTCAACGTGGAGATCGACATCCCGGGCCTCGACGAGCTGGCCGACGGGGTGCGCGAGGTGCGCCCGTTCGTGCAGGAGTACAGCCTGCGCAACGGCCGCAAGGTGTACCTGCTGGCCGAGGGACGACTGCTCAACCTGGCGTCCGCCGAGGGTCACCCGGCCGCCGTGATGGACATGAGCTTCGCCAACCAGGCGCTGTCGGCCGAGTACATGGCGCAGAACGCGGCCACCCTCGACAAGACGGTGTACGTGGTGCCCGAGGACATCGACGCCGAGATCGCCCGGCTCAAGCTCTACTCGATGGGCGTGGAGATCGACGCGCTCACCGAGGAGCAGCAGAAGTACCTGGCGTCCTGGGACCAGGGCACCTGAGCAGCCCCGACCCAGGCGGCATCACCCCGGGGGCGGGGTCGGAGCGGGGCAGCACGCCCGCACCCGGCCTCGCCCCCGAGGACATCCTGGCCCTGCGCGATGGGGCCGTGGTCATGCTCGACCAGACGCGCCTGCCCGGTGAGGTGGTGCACGTCACGCTCACGACCTGGCCCGACGTGGTGGACGCCATCAAGGCGATGGTGGTGCGCGGCGCCCCGGCCATCGGCGTGGCGGGGGCCATGGGCGTGGCGCTTGCCGCCCACGGCGCGGCGGCCACCAGCGCCACCCGGCAGACGTTCGACGCCGAGATGGGCCGGGCCATCGCCGAGCTTCGCGATGCCCGCCCCACGGCCGTCAACCTCGCGTGGGCGGTGGACCGCCTGGCGGGGATCGTGGCCGACCACGAGGGAACGCCCGATGAGATCGCGGCTGAGTTGGCCGATGCCGCCCGGGCGATCCATGCGGACGAGGTGGAGCGCTGCCACGCGATGGGGCGCCACGCGGTGCCGCTGTTCATCCGCGGGGCGAGCATCCTCACCCACTGCAACGCGGGGGCGCTCGCCACGGGCGGCTACGGCACGGCGCTCGGCGTGGTGCGCGCCGCGCATGAGAACGACCCCACCGTCACGGTGATCGTGGACGAGACGCGCCCGCTGCTGCAGGGCTCGCGCCTCACCGCCTGGGAGCTCGCGCAAGATGGAATCCCCTACACGCTCATCAGCGACAACATGGCGGCCATGCTCATGGCGCAGGGCCGCGTGACGCACGTGGTGGTGGGAGCTGACCGCATCGCGGCAAACGGCGACGTGGTCAACAAGATCGGTACCTACGGCGTGGCGATCCTCGCCCGCGAGCACGGCATCCCGTTCTTCGTCGCGGCGCCGACGTCCACGCTCGACCTCTCGATGCCCTCGGCCGCGGAGATCCCGGTGGAGGAGCGGGTGGCCGACGAGGTGCGGGGGCTGTCGCTGTTCGGGCGCCCGGCATCGTCACCCGACGCCCCCGTGGCCAACCCGGCCTTCGACCGCACCCCCGCGCGTCTGGTGAGCGCCATCATCACCGAGCAGGGCGTGCACCGCGCGCCGTATGAGCGCTCGCTGCGCGACGCCTGGGACGCCGCAGGCCACGAGCCCCCGTCGCCGACCCCATGACGTAGACGGGCCCCGCAGCCTGCCGAGAACCGCGGGGCCCGCTGGCGCGAACGCCATTGCCGGGGATCCAGGGGGGGACGCCCGACGGATCTGACGCTAGCGCGTGTCTCGGATGTCAAGACACCGGTGACTGTCACCGCCACCGTGCGGCTAGACGCGCTTTCCCAGTTCTGCCGTGAGGTTTCGCAGCTGGGGGCTGATGTCGTCGGACGGGGTGACCGCCTCGATGAGGCGCAACTGCGAGGGGTCGGCGAGGGCCTCGTCGAGGGCCGCGACGAAGGCGTCCTCGGTGTCCACCTTCACGCCGGTGCCGGAACCCACGGCCTCGGGGAACATCGCGTAGCGCATGCGTGGGACATCGTTGAACGCGCCCGTCATCATCGGGCGCTCGGTGGCGTAGCCGTCGGTGTTGATGACCACCACCACCGGATGCACGCCCACCCGGGCCATGCCGCCCAGCTCGAGGGCCGTCATCTGGAATGCGCCGTCGCCCACGATCACCACCGGGCGGCGATCCGGACGGGCGAGCCCGGCGCCCAGGGCCGCGGGCACCGCGTAGCCCAGCGAGGCGTAGTAGGCGGTGGCCAGGAACCCGGACTCCTCGGGGCGCAGATCGGCGCTGCCGAACAGCGAGTCACCGGCCTCGGCGATGATGGTGTGCCCGTGGCCGAGTCGCGAGCGAAGGGTCTCGAAGAGCGCGCGGGCGCTCAGCGCCACCCCGGGTTGCGGGGTGAAGGGCGGTCGCTCGCGCGGCGCGGGCTGGGAGTCGGGCAGCGTGGCGCCGAGGCGTTCGACCAGGCCCTGCATGAGGTGCGTGACGCCCACGCCGTCGTAGCCGCGCACGCCCACGTAGGTGACCTTCTGGTGCGAGATGACCGTCTCGGCGCGGTCGATGTTGGTGGTGAACAGGCCGGTGTTGAGGTCGCTGATGTAGGCGCCCAGCACCAGCACGCGGTCTGATGAATCGATCAGCGCGCGCACCTCGCCGTCGGAACTGATCGCCCCCGCGTACACGCCCTTGAACCACGGATCGTCGGATCCCACCGACGACTTGCCGAGCAGGGTCTCGGCCACGGGGTATCCCGTGGCGCGCGCAAGGGCATCCACGTGGCGCTGAAGGCCCAGGCGCGCCACCAGCACCCCCGAGACCACGGCCGGCCGCTCGGCGGCGTCGAGCACGCCCTGCACGTCATCCAGGCACGCGGCCAGCACCTCGGGGTCGGGATCGGCATCGGCCGGCGGCGGAACGTCGGGCAGCGGCCCGCAGGGAAGCCCCACCACGTCGCGCGGGATCTCCAGGTACACGGGCCGGCACTCGCGCATGGCGGTGGCGAACGCCTCGGCGATCAACTGCGGGGCGGTGTCGGGGTCGTGCACATAGGCGGCGTACTCGGTGACGTCCTGCATCACGCGCATCTGCGTGTCGAAGTCCTTGACCTTGTGGTGCAGCAGGGGGTCGCCCTCGCGCTCGCCGAGCCCGGGGGAACCGCAGATCACCACCACCGGCACGCTCTCGGCCCAGGCCTGCGCCGTGCTGTTCCCCAGCTTGCGCCCGCCGACGCCCCATGTGGCCAGCACCACGCCGATGCCGCGCAGGCGCGCGTAGGCATCGGCCGCGAACCCGGCGCCCTGCTCGTCGCTGGTGCCCACGAACAACCCCGGGTGCTGGTCGAGCATGTGGTTGAGCAGCAGGGTGAAGTCACCCGGCACGCCGAACACCCGCTCGCATCCGGCCGCACGGATGGCCTCGATCAGCCGGTCGCCGACCGTAGGGGGCGTCTCGGGGGGCAGCGTCGCTACTTGAGGCGGTAGGTGATGCGCCCGCGGGTGAGGTCGTAGGGAGAGACCTCCACCTTCACGCGGTCACCGGGGTTCACGCGGATGTAGTTGCGGCGCATGCGGCCGGCCAGCTTGGCAAGCACCACGTGCCCGCCGTCGAGCTCAACGCGGAAGAACGTGTTCGGGAGGGCCTCGGTGACCTCGCCCTCGAACTCGATCGCCTGCTCCTTCTCGGTGGGAGCCGTAGCAAGTCCTCTCGTCTCGCGGATGGGCGCGGATGCCCATCCTGTGGCGGGAACGCTAGCGCGGATGGGCGATTTCGGCACGAAGCGGCGCAGATGCGGCCCACATGCACGCGTGCGGGCACCCGATGATGCGCGCATGCCGCTCGGGCGCATGGCCACTGCCCTGCTGGACATCATCATCGGAGATGGCTGCGCCGGGTGCGGCCTGCCCGGCCCGCCGCTGTGCGATGGGTGCGTGGCGGCCATGCCCGTGATCGGCCCCCAGCGGTGCGCGCGGTGCGGGCATCCGTGGCCGCGCCCGCGCCCGGCGTGCCCCCAGTGCATCGCGGGCGTTGCCGATGCGCGGCAGGCGTTGCGGTACGAGTCGCCGGTACCCGAGGCCGTGCGGGCGCTGAAGGATTCCCATCGCCGTGCTCTCGCGGGTCCGCTCGCGGGGCTCATCGCCCGGCACGTGGCCGCACCACCCGCCGGTGCGGCACTTGTGCCCGTACCGCTCGCCCCCCGCCGCATGGCCGAGCGCGGGTTCAACCAGGCGGGCCTGATCGCAGCGTGCCTGGCCGCCACGTGGGGCCTGCCCGTGGACGACTGCCTGGTGCGCGCCGACGGCGGCCTGGCACAGCGCGGGTCTGCCGGGGGCGCCCGGCGCGCGCAGGTGGCGGGCGCCTTCCGCGCCCCCGGCGACGTGCCACTGCACGCCGTGCTGGTGGACGACGTGGTCACCACCGGGGCCACCCTCAGCGCCGCCGCGCGGGCCCTTCGCGCGGCCGGCTGCGCACGCGTGGGTGCGGTGTCACTCGCG
>JBJTJN010000056.1:0-31943 GCA_046095485.1 Actinomycetota bacterium | reverse complement strand
TCGGTGTCGAGGGTGATGAGCAGCAGGCGCCCGCGGTAGCGGTCGTCATCCTCGAACATCATGGCGATCTCGCCGGTGAATGATCGGAGCTTCGGGGACGTCACGGGTCGGCACTCTATCCTCGTGCCGATGAGCCAGCCGTCCGATGCCCAGCCGACCGTCGCCGGCCCGCGCAGCTACCTGCTGCTCGGCCCGCCGGACATCCTCCACGACCTGCTCAACGACTTCGCCGAGGACGGCTGGGCGTGCTCGGCCGACCGATGGCAGGCGGTGATCACCCGGCCGGCCGACGACCAGGGGCCCGACCCCGGCGCGTGGCCGGCCGAGGTGAGCCTTCAGGGAATCCGCACCGACGGCCACGAGGCCGCCTGCCGCGAGCACCTGAGCCCGCTGGAGTAGCCGGCGCGGGGCCGCCTCCCGGCTCAGCGCTGGCCGGGGTCCCTGATGATCGTCTTGATGTCGCCCTGCGCGGCGGTTGATCCGTCCGTGCCTCCCCCGCCCCCGCGCAGCAGGAGCGCCAACCCGACGGCGATGAACATGCCGGTGAACGGGCCGAGCAGGTAGACCCAGAAGTGACTGAAGTCGCCGCCCACGAGGGCCGGGCCGAAGCTGCGGGCGGTGGACATCGACGCGCCCGAGAGCGGCGCGCCCCACAGGCCCGCGAGCGCGATGTAGCCGCCCACGCCGATGGCGCCGATGATGCCGGTGTTCTGCGCGCCTGATGCCGTGCCCAGGATCACGCTCACCAGGCCGAACGTGAGCACGGCCTCGGCTCCGAAGGCCGCGAGCGCGCTGGTGCTGGCGCCCGGGTAGGTGCGCGCCGGACACCTTGCCCATGAACATGATGATGGCCATCACCATGAGCCCGGGCGCCACCACCGCGGCCTCCATGGTGATGGTGCCGGGGTACTGCATCATCACCATCGGCGCGCCGGCGGCCACCAGCACGAGGAAGAACGTGCCGACGAACTCGCTGAGCAGGCGCTTCCATTCCTGCTTGCCGTCGCGGAAGTCGAGGGGCGGCGGGTGGAGGAGCGCCCCGGCAAGCGAACGCAGCACGCCCATCAGGCCACCGACCACAGCCCGTCGTCGCCCAGGGGCTCCACCTGCACGGCCCCGCGCCCCACGGCGCGGATGAGCATCTGGGCGGCGGCGCGGCGGTCGATGGCTTGCTCGATGTCGGTGCGCATCACCTCGGCCACCTCCTGCGTGGTGAGGCCCAGCGGGAACTCCGCCAGGACGTCCTCGGGGCGCTCCTCGGGCACGCCGCGGCGTGATCCCGATGGGTCGAGGTTGGCCACCACCACGTCGTAGGCCTCCATGGGCTGGAACCCGCCGGCCTCGAGGGTGCGGTCGCCCGCGCGGAAGATGAGCGAGGGCGCGGTGTAGCGCACGGCGCCGTCGGTGTTGGCCGCCTTGCCCTGGAACTCCGTGGGGCTGCCGGCGGCGGTGCGCGCCTCGGCGCGGTCGGCCTGGTAGGCGTCCTCCACCCCGGGTGTGTCGATCGTGGACATCACGGCCGGAACGTCCAGCCCGGGCACGCGCCCCAGCGCCGCGGCGATGTTGGCGTCCTCGTCCATGAGCATTCGCGTGGTGAACCACCCGAACTGCAGGGCCCGGAAGGCGGTGATCTCATCCCCGGGCGACACCACGCGCACGGCGTGCAGCGCGCGACAGGCGCGGGCGGTGCCCGTGAGGCGGGCCCGCGGCCCCTGCGTGAAGGGCATCCCGAACTGCCGGAACATCTCCATGCGGTCGGCCATCATCACCGGGGTGTAGCCGCGCTCTTCGTACAGCAAGGCGTCCTCGGCCAGGCCGATGGTGACCAGCCGCCACCGCAGGCGCGGGCCGTAGCGCCACTGCAGCGCGGCGAGCGACGGCGACGCCGAGTAGCCCCACGGGCAGCCGGGGTCGGAGATGAAGGTGATGTCGATGTCCATAGCCGTGATGGTACGGGTCAAGGAACGGCTAGCCTGCCCGGGCCATGGGTGAACCTCTCCTGATCTCAGATGGCCGGGCCATGGGCCTGGTCGACGAAAACGCGCGGCTCTGCTGGCTCGTCGCGCCCCGCATCGACCAGCCGAGCATCATCAGCGGCCTGGTGGACGAGCAGCGCGGCGGAGGCGTGGAGCTGGTGTTCCCCGACTCCAGGACCGTGGCGCACCGCCACCGCGAGGGCACCCTGGTGGTGGAGACCGACCTCGAGGGCCCCACGGGCACCGTGCGGGTGATCGACGCCCTGGCAATCCCGGCGCGCGGTCCGGTGCAGGCGGCCTGGCCGGGGCTGTTCATCCGCCAGGTGCTGGTCACCGAGGGCGAGGCCGAGATCGGCCTGGTCACCCGGCTTCGCTACGCCTACGGCCGCAACGCCCCGCGCTGGCGCACCGAGGGACGCAAGATCATCGGCTACGGCCCCGGGCTCACCATCGAGCTGCAGAGCGAGCTGCCGCCGCGCGAGTACGGCGTGGACCTGGGCGCCACCACGGTGCTCACCGAGGGCGAGCGCCGCCTGATGGCCCTGCGCTGGCAGGACCCCTCGAACAAGGGCACCGACCTTCGCCAGACCGTGGAGGAGACCGCGGCGTTCTGGCGCGCGTGGGGGTCTACCAGCGACCACGACCCGCGCGCGGTGATGCTGAAGGGGATGATGTACCACCCCACCGGCGCCATGGTGCGGGCGGTCACCACCTCGTACGGCCCCGGGCCCGCGGCCGATGGCCGCCTGGCCTGGATGGAGGACCAGCAGCCCGCGGCGGACGCCTTCCGCACGCTCGGCTACCCCGGCGAGGCCGACTACATCGAGCAGTGGATCGCCCGGGCGGGCGACGGCGGACCCGTGCGCGACATGAGCGGCGGCGAGCCCCCGGCCGAGGCCAAGGTGGACGAGATCGACGCCGACATCATGGTGGGGGCTCCCCCGGGCGACGCCCGGGGGAACATCCCCTACCTGCCCGACCTGCTGGGCTGACCCCGCGCGCCGTGGACTGGGGAATCACCTGGCGCGCCGCGCTGTCGCAGCTGGTGGTGGTGGCCGTGCTGGGCGCCGCCACCGGCTTCACGCTGTCGCATGAGTTCTTCGAGTCGTGGGGCTGGGCCATCGGCCCCATCTCGTGGCTCGTGGCCACGCTGGTGACCCTCGCGGTGTGGAAGCTCCCCTTCTGGCCCACCATCTTCGGAGCGGTGATCGCAGGGGTCATCAGCCTGGTGGGCGTGGCCACCGGCCTGCACTGGACCGGCTCGGTGATCGCCCTCGTGCTGTTCGCGCTGTGGTGCGGCTGGCAGGGCCGTCGCCCGGGCCTGCGGCTGGCCGCCTCGTCCTAGCCGCCCGCCAGGTTGACCTGGGCCGAGTTTGCCACCAGCGCGCCGGCGGCGGCATACCAGAGCTCGTTCAGCGCGATGGTTCCGGCGGCTGGGGCGGTGGCCGTGCCCGCGTAGGCCGGGACGAGGGCGTCGGCCCACTGGCGCTGCCACAGCGCGTAGCTGAGGTTCACGCCCATGGGCTGCAGGTGGGACGCCCACCAGTAGACGGTCTCCGATGATTGCTGCACGGAGCTCGCCAGCAGCGCGGGGGCCTGCACCGCCGTGGGATCCTCACCCAGGCCGAAGCCCCGCATGCCGAAGCTCGCCCCGCTCACCACCGACGCGCCCAGCACGTAGTAGGTGGTGGCGTGCGCCGCCTGCACGATCTCGTCCTGCAGGGAGTTCTCATCGGGGGCGATGGTGCCCGAGATATCCGACGTGGCCCTGAGCACCGGCACGATGTCCGTGGGGCTGCCCTTCGACTCGAGCGATCCATAGGCGACGGTCACGTAGTAGTCGCGGTTCGCATTGCCCGCGCGCACGAGGAAGTTGGTGTAGCCCGAGAGGAACGCGGCGGTCGACTCATCGGTGCCCGTGCCCCCGCCGGGAGCGGCCCGCACCATGGCCACGGCATCGGGGCCGAACCGCTGCAGCGATGCCTCCACATCACCCAGCACCGCGGCGGCGCGCTCGAGGTCGGGGCCGTTCCACGTGCTGCCCGGGCCGAGTTCCTTCACGAACGACGTCAGCACCGCCTGCGAGTAGGCGTACCAGCCAAGCGCCATTGGCAGCGCCAGCTGCTGCCCGCGGGTGAGGCCCGTGGGATCGGACTGCCCCTGCATCTCGCGCTCGGCCGTGGCGAGCAGCGTCTTCGACTCATCCAGCAGCGCCTGGCGCGCGGCGGCCACGCCCCTCATGCGCGCCAGCGCCCGGCTGGCCCCCTTGGCCAGCGCGCGCTTGAGCACGTAGGTGGCATGCACCGACAGCCCGTACGCCAGGCCGATCTGCCCGGCCGCCAGCGCCGACTGGGCGCGCTGCACCTCGGGGGCGATGGCGGCGCGATCCTGCGCCGACAGCAGGTTGCCGCCGGCCGCGAACTCACGACTGAGCGCTGCCACCGACCGCCGGGTGGTGCGCTGGGCCACCTCAAGGGCCCGCGGGGTGATGACCGGCTTCGCCTTGGGCGGGGGCACGATGGTGCTGCCGGTGAAGGCCCGGTAGGCCTCCCCCACGCTGCGCACCACGCGCACCTCGATGCCCAGCGACTTTCCGAGGGCGGGCAGGCTCACGTCCCTGCCGCTCTGCGGGTCGAACTCCCTGCGGCTGCCCCAGGGCACCAGCACCAGCTCATACCCGGCCTTCTTCGCGGCGCGCACCTTGGCGGGCACCTGCGACACCGTGCCCACCGTGCCGTCGGGGCTGATGGTGCCGGTCATCACCACCTTGGGCTTCACGGGGTCGCCGGTGATGGCGGCCATGGTTCCCACCGTCAGCGCCGCCCCGCCCGACGGCCCGTCGATGGCGCCGGTGATTCCGTAGCGCAGGTCCACGGCCGACTGGTCGGCACCGGTGAGCAGGGTTGCCACCGCCGCGGCGCTGGTGGTGGCCGCCAGCCACTGCGCACCGGCCTTCTTGGCGCGCACGTCGTCGAGGTCGAGCGTGAACTGGGCATCGCCCTCGGTGCCCACGGCGATGGTGGCGGGCTCGATGCCCGCCGCGGGCGTGCCGTCGGCGCTGCTGCCCGCCCAGAGCACCGGGAAGGTGATCTCGCGCGGGGTGATGGACGTGTTCGCCGACGACCCGCATCCGGCCGCCAGCAGCGCGACGACGGCGACGCATGCAGAGGCGGCGAGGAGGGCGCGGGGCGTGCGCACGCGAGCGAGTGTAGCCACGGGACCCAATGTAGATTCACCGCATGTCCATGCCCCTCTCCCTCACCACGCGACGCGCGCTGGCCGGTGGCGCCCTCATCGGCGCGGCCGCCGCGGTGGCGCTGGTGGCGTCGGGCTGCGGGTCGAGCGCCCAGGAGGCGCAGACCTGGTGGCAGGTGCCGCCCACCGCCATCACGTTCCCCGTGCCCTGGGCCGGAACGGGGCCGGGCGGCACGCCCGCCAGCGGCATCGAGCCCGCGGGAATCCGGGTGCAGGCCACCGAGGACCCGTCGTTCTCGGTGAACCTCGAGGACATCAAGGCCAAGGGCGCGGGCGCGCAGTGGCAGGCGTCCACCGCCGCGGCGGCCACGGTGGCCACGCTGTTCACCGGCGCCGATCCATCCACGCTCAGCATCGGATACAAGATCACCGGGCCCATCGACGGGCCATCGGGTGGCGCCGCGCTGACGCTCGGCACCATCGCCGCCATCCGCGGAGACTCCGTGAAGCCCAAGGTGCTGATGACCGGCACCATCGCGCCCGACGGCACGGTGGGCAAGGTGGGGCTGGTGCCGCAGAAGGTGCGCGCGGCGGCGCGCGAGGGCTACGAGCTGTTCCTCATCCCCGTGGGCACCCAGGTCTCGTTCGACGCCGCCACCAACACGCCCGTCGACACCATCGCCCTCGGGCGGTCGCTGGGCGTCACCGTGCGGACGGTGCGCGACATC
This sequence comes from Actinomycetota bacterium, assembly GCA_046095485.1. Classification (GTDB taxonomy): domain Bacteria; phylum Actinomycetota; class Thermoleophilia; order Miltoncostaeales; family Miltoncostaeaceae; genus SYFI01. The sequence goes on along the minus strand of JBJTJN010000056.1, from coordinate 26,044 downwards.
AACGAGGCCTACCCCCTCTTCACGGGCAAGACCATCGCGCCGCCGGTGGCGCGCCCGGCCGAGCTCGCGCCGGCATCCGCAGACGTGGCGGCGGCCACCACCACGCGCACGCTCGCCGCCGCGCGGGCCGACCTGGCCAGGAACTCCGCGCTCATCCCCGCGGCCACGCGCCGCGCGGTGGCCGCCGAGCTCGACTCCGCTGCGGCGGCGCTGCGTGCCGGCAGGGCGGGCGCGGCATACGGGCTCGTGGTGGACGCCACCTACCGCATCGGGCGCACCAGCGCGCGGGCGCGCACCACGCAGATGGCGCGCGTCAAGGGCATCGTGGCCACGCGCCAGGCGCTGGCCGACGAGGTGGCGGCGCTGCTCACCAAGGCCGACGCCCTGGTGGCCGCGCAGGCCGACCCCTCGGGCATGCGCGTGGAGCAGTGGCTGTCGCTGCCGTCGGCCATGGGTTGGGGGGTGTATGCCCAGGGCGTGCTGCAGTCGATGAACGCCGCCCTGCAGAAGCCCCCCACCATTCCCGATGAGGCCGAGCGGCTGGCGCGCCTGGCCGACATCGCCGCGGTGGCCGAGGACCAGCGGGCGTCGATCGAGCGCTTCGGCCCCGACGCCGTGGCCATGGTGAAGGCATCGGAGTCGCGCACCGAGGTGCCCGAGGAGGCCGCCGCGGAGTTCCTCGACGGCTACAGCACGTTCCTCTCACGCGCGGGCGCCGACAGCCGCCGCCTGTACGAGACCCAGGCGGGGCCGGGGGGCCTGGCTAGCGCGGCCCAGGACGCCACCGACATCTACCCGGTGCTCGAGGCCCTGTCCGACGAGGCCGAGGCGGCGGCCGAGAGCGCCGGGTCGCTGCGCGAGGCCATCACCATGTCGGCGTACGCCACCACCTACTACGTGCTGGGCACCACGCTCTCGAGTGGCAGCGCGTATGGCCTCACGGGCTTCGGGCTGGGCGAGGAGGCCGGCGAGGCCTACGAGCCCACGCTGCTGCGCAACGCGGTGGAGTCGGGCGAGGAGCTCATCCGGGAGTGGACGGCCTTCCTGCAGTGGAGCGGCCAGAACATGAGCTACCCGGTGTGGCAGCGGGACTGGTCGCAGGGCATCTACACGGCGCTCAAGGGCACCGGGCGCGAGGAGTCGGGCGCCACCATCGCCCTCAATGAGGTCTGGTACGCGGTGATGAACAACCTCATCGTGCGCTCGGCCAGCCTGCACCTGGGGTAGACCCGCCCCCTAGGTGGTGACGGGGTCGAGCGAGACCACCGCGCTCGGGGTGCCGATGCCGCACGAGATCGTGCTCGTGCCCCGGGCCGTCGTGCCATCGGCGCCCACGTAGGTGAACTCCGCGAACTGTGGCTTGATCACGTATACCGGGCACTGCGACGACCCATTGAGCGCTCCGCTCGTGCCTCGACCGCCGATCCAGCCCGCTGCCCTCAGCACCGGGTCGCTGCCGCACGATGGCTTCGCGGCGGGCTCTGCGGGCGCGAAGCCCATCTGCACCACCGCGTAGGAGTCGCGGCCGTCCCAGGCCTGCTTGATGGTCGGCTTGCCCGACGCATCGGTGAAGTCCACGAACACCACGGCGCGGTTGGGGTTCTTGTAGTCCGACCCCGCACTCAGGTCGGCGCGGCAGTGAGGCTCGGAGAAGGTGGTGGCGTTCCACGAGCGCTCCACCGTGCCGCCCGGGGGGATCGCCTGCTTCGAAAGCTTCGCCGGCCCGGAGAAGGGGCTGCCATCAGGGGTCCAGGGGGTCACCTGGCAGTTGCCCGAGATGCAGAGGTCTCGCGCCGTGGCCGTGATGGCAACAGGCAGGTTGTTGGCGATCTTCACCTTGGGGTTCACCCCGTCCGCGGCCGCGGCGCGGGTGGTTCCGGTGCTGCCGGCAGGCGCGGTGGAGATGGTGTCGGACGACGAGCCGCAGCCGGCGAGCAGGGCGCCCGCGGCCACGACGGCAGAGGCGGTGAGGGCGATGGTGATGCGGTGCACGGGACGCTCCATTGTGCGGGGATCGGACAGCGGCTGCAAGCTACCCCGCGCCCACCGACTCCCCGGCGGTCCATACGACATCGCGCAGGTCGCGCGCGGCAGCCGCGGGGTCGTCGGCGTAGATCACCGATCGGCTGGCCGACACCAGCGCGCCGGCGATGTGGCCGCCGAAGGCCGGGCCCAGGCGCGCGGGGTCTCCCCCCTGCGCGCCCACGCCGGGCAGCAGGAACGGCTGGTCGGGCATCAGCTCGCGCAGGCGGTCGATGCGCTCGGGCACCGTGGCGCCCACTACGGCGCCGATCGACGACAGCCCGCCGTCGCGCAGGGGCACCTTCGCGCCCCAGTCGCGCACGCGGTCGGCCACGGCCTCGTGCCACGGGCGGCCGTCGGCCAGGGTGATGTCCTCAAGCTCGGCGGCGCCCGGATTGGACGTGCGCACCAGCACGAACAGCCCGGTGCCGGTGGCCGCGGCGGCATCGAGGAATGGCTGCACGGCGTCGGTGCCCAGCATGGGGTTCACCGTGAGCGCATCGATGGGCGGACGCAGGAATGCCGCGGCGTAGTGGCGCGCGGTGGCGTCCACGTCGCCGCGCTTGCCATCGGCGATCACCAGCAGGCCGGCGTCGCTGGCTGCCTGCGCCACGTCCTCGAACGCCTGCCACCCCTCTGCGCCAAAGCGCTCGAAGCAGGCCATCTGGGGCTTGGCCGCCACGCAGTGGGGCGCCGCTTGCTCGATCACCCCCAGACAGAAGTCGCGGGCGCCCGTCGCGCCGCCATCCACGCGGGCGGGGTCGGGGTCGAGCCCCAGCACCACCTGGCTCTGGCGGGCCTGCACGTTGGCGGTGAGGCGCTGGCTGAATGGCTGAGGGGTCAGGTGATCACCGCCGTGACGATGGGAATGGTGACGAGCGAGAGCACCGTGGTGACGGCCACGCACGCCGCGAGCAGGTTGACGGGCAGACGGTAGTGCGCGCCCATGACGAGGGCCATCATGCCGCTGGGCATGGCGCCCAGCACGATGAGGGTGTCGAGCTGGTTGCCGCGGAATCCGAACAGGTAGGCGATGCCGAACGCCACCACCGGCATGAGCGCCAGCTTCAGCACCGACACGCCCGCGATCGTGCGCCAGTTCTCCCTGATGCCCGACCAGTCGAGCACGAGGCCGGCGTAGAGCATGACCACGGGGAACAGCGCGGCCGCCAGGTAGTCGACCGGCACCTGCAGCCAGTTCCAGAGGGTGTGCACGCCGGCTAGGTTGAGGATGAGCCCCGTGATGAGCATCCACATGGGCGGCAGCAGCAGGCCCTTGAGCGACTGGCGGATGGTCATGGCGTCCTCCACCTCGCCGCGGCCGAACCAGGCGGCCACGATGGGGTTGAAGGTCCAGATGAGGATTCCCGTGCCGATGGCGTCGTACATCACGGCCACCGTGAGCGAGAACTCCCCGCCCGATGCCGCGATGAGCGGCAGGCCGAAGAACCCGGTGTTGGCCACGGCGATCATGAGGATCACCCCGCCGGTGGCCGCCCGGCCCAGGCGCATCATGCGGGCGAACATCAGCGCGAAGGGCGTCATCACCGCGGTGACGGCATACGACACGAAGGGCACCAGGATGAGGCCCCAGTCGAGCTTGGCGCCGATCATGATGTCCAGCACCAGGGCGGGCAGCAGCACGTAGAGCGTGGCCTGCACGAGTATGGGCGCGTGCTCGCGCTTCATCACGCCGAGCTGCCGCAGCAGCACGCCGATCCCGATGATGATCAGCGCCGAGAGGGCGGCGAGGGTCACGGAGTGGAGGGCCCCACCATGTACACGGCGCCGGCGGCGAGGAGGTTGGGGCGACGGCGGCGGGCGTCGTCCACCGGGCGGCCGCGCTCGTCGAGCAGCACGCGCCGGATGGTGCGCAGGTGCTCATGCGCCATGAGCGCCTCGAAGTCGCGGATGGTGCACAGGTGGATGTTGGGGGTGTCGTACCAGTGGTACGGAAGCGACTGGCTGGTGGGCATGCGCCCGCGCGCGGCCAGCGACCACCGCAGGCGCCAGTGGCCGAAGTTGGGGAACGACACGATGCCCACCTTTCCCACGCGCATCATCTCCTGCAGCACCAGCGCCGGGCGGTGCGTGGCCTGGAGGGTCTGCGAGAGGATCACCACGTCGTAGGCGTCGTCCTCCACGTCGCCGAGCCCCTGGTCGATGTCGGCCACCACCACGGGCACCCCGCGCGCCACGCAGGCGTGGAACCCCTCGTCGGAGATCTCCACCCCGGTGCCGTGGCAGTCCTTCTCGCTGATCAGGTGCGCGAGCAGCGCGCCATCGCCGCACCCGAGGTCGAGCACGCGCCGGCCGCGGTGCACCATGGCGGCCACCACGTCGAGGTCGGGACGAAGGGACATCGTCCCTGAGGCTACCGGGCACGATGAGGAGCGCATACGCGACGAAGACGACACCCCTGCTGCACGCCGCCCGCGATAGCGTCGGCGATGTGAGCGTGGCAGCCGCCCAAGTGGTTATACTTTTCGGTATGACTCACCGAATCGGACCAAAGGGGCAGGTGGTGATCCCCAAGGACATCCGCGATCGCCTGGGTATCGCCCCGGGCACCGAGGTGGTATTCAGCGAGGCGCCCGATGGCGTGCTGGTGCGGCCTGCCAAGGGCCTTGCGAGCCTGCGGGGTGCGCTGCGCCATCTCGACCTCGAAGCGGCCCTTCGGGAGGGCCGCGCAGAGGATGCCCGGGGTGAGGCGCGCCACGCGTGAGTGCCTGCCTCGATGCATCGGCCGTCATCGCCTGGCTGCACGACGACCACGGGGCCGAGGCCGTCGGTGCCGCGCTGGCGCAGGGACGCCCGTGCATGAGCTGGATCAACGCCGGCGAGGTTCACTACGTGGTGAGTCGGCAGGAATCACACGAGGCGGCCGACCGCCTGCTCTCTCAGCTGCGCGCTGATGTCGACCTTGTCGATGCCACGCCTCCGCGCGTTCTCGCAGCTGCCGCGGTGAAGGCCGCCCACAAGATGTCGTATGCGGACTGCTTCGCCGTGGCGGCTGCGATCGAGCAGCGCGTGCCCCTGCTCACCACTGATCCGGAGATCCTCAGCGCCCGCCTCGACGGGCTCCGGGCCGTGGACATCCGATCCGCCCGGCGGGGGCGGCGCAGGCCCTAGATGCCCAGGTCGTCTGCCGCGCGGTCCAGGAACGCCTCGACCGTGCGGTGGTACTCCGGAATCTCCAGCAGGAATGAGTCGTGGCCCCACGGGCTCTCGATCTCGCGGAAGGTCACCGGCACGCGCCACGACTGCAGCTGGCGCACGATCTCGCGCGAGTGGTCGGTGTCGAAGCGCCAGTCGCTGTCGAACGACACCAGGAGGAACTTCGTGGAGGTGCCCTCGAGGCTCGCGCCCACCGTCGCCGGGTCGGCGAAGGCGTCGAAGTAGTCCATCACCCGGGTCATGTACAGGTAGGTGTTGGCGTCGAAGCGCTTGAGGAACGACTCGCCCTGGTGCTGCAGGTACGACTCCACCTGGAAGTCCACCGAGAAGTCGAACCGCGGGGCGTCGCCGTGCTGCAGGCGCCTGCCGAACTTCTCCCTCATCGACTCCTCTGAGAGGTACGTGATGTGGGCCATCATGCGGGCGATCGACAGCCCGGTGTCGGGCGCGCGCCCGGTGCCGTAGTAGTCGCCGCCCAAAAAGTCCGGGTCGCGCATGATGGCCTCGCGGGCCACCGCGCTGAACGCGATGTTCTGCGCCGAGAGCCGCGACGACGAGCAGATCACCAGCGCCGCGCTGATCTCATCGGGGTGGTCGATCACCCACTGCAGCACCTGCATGCCGCCGAGCGACCCGCCGATGGCGCCGGCCAGGTGGCTGATGCCCAGGTGCGCCAAGAGCGCCCGGTGCACCTCCACCAGGTCGCGCACCGTGAACAGCGGGAACGACAGCCCGTAGGGCCGCCCCGTCGAAGGATCCTCCGACGACGGCCCCGTGGTGCCCTGGCACCCGCCCAGCAGGTTGGAGCAGATGACGAAGAAGCGATCGGTATCCACCGGCCGCCCGGGCCCGATGATGTTGTCCCACCACCCACGGCGATCCGGCTCGCCGTGGTGCCCCGCCGCGTGGGCATCGCCCGTGAGCGCGTGGCACACGTAGATCGCGTTGGTGCGATCGGCGTTGAGGGTGCCGTAGGTCTCGTACGCCACCTCCACGGGGCCGAGCGTGGCCCCGGACTCCAGCACGAGCGGGTCGTCCTGCGTGAACAGGACGACCCGCTGGGTCTCGGTGAGCCCGATCCCCTCGGCTGGGGTGCTGGTGGTCAGGCGGGAGCCCCCACCCCGGCCGTCGCCTTGGCGATGGCCTGGTCGAGGTCCGAGATGAGGTCCTCGACGTTCTCGATGCCCACCGACAGGCGCACCGTCTCGGGCCGCACGCCGGCGAGCGAGAGCTCCTCGTCGTTGAGCTGCGAGTGCGTGGTGGTGGCCGGGTGGATGGCCAGCGACTTGGCGTCACCGATGTTGGCCAGGTGGCTGAACAGCTCCAGGTTGGAGATGAACGCCTGGCCGTAGTCGCGGCCGCCGCGGATGCCGAAGGTGAGGATGGCCCCGTAGCCACCGTCCAGCACCTTGTTGGCCAGCTCGTGGTACTTCGACGACGACAGGCCGGGGTAGTCCACCCACTCCACCTCGGGGTGCGCCTCGAGGTGCTTCGCGATGGCCAGCGCGTTGCTGCAGTGGCGCTCCATGCGCAGGTGCAGCGTCTCGATGCCCTGCAGGATGAGGAACGCGTTGAACGGCGACAGCGCGGCACCGATGTTGCGCAGCAGCACCGTGCGGATGCGCCCGATGTAGGCCGCCGGACCCAGGGCGTCGCTCCACACCACCCCGTGGTAGCTGGGGTCGGGCTTGGTGAGGCCCGGGAAGCGGTCGCCGTTGGCAACCCAGTCGAAGCTTCCGCTGTCCACGATGATGCCGCCGATCGACGTGCCGTGGCCGCCGATGAACTTGGTGAGCGAGTGCACCACGATGTCGGCGCCCTGCTCGAAGGGACGGCAGAGGATGGGCGTGGCCACCGTGTTGTCCACGATGAGCGGTACGCCCGCGGCGTGGGCGGCGTCGGCCCAGGCCTGCAGGTCGATCACGTCGAGGCTCGGGTTGCCGAGCGACTCCACGAACACCGCGCGGGTGTTCTCATCGGCAAGGCGCGCCACCGACGACGGGTCGTCCTGGTCGGCGAACCGCACCTCGATGCCGAACTGCGGCAGCGTGTGCGCGAACAGGTTGTAGGTGCCGCCGTAGAGCTGCGGCTCGGCGATGACGTTGTCACCGGCACGGCAGACGTTCATGAGCGAGTAGGCCACTGCGGCCTGGCCCGACGCCAGCGCGCAGGCGGCGATGCCGCCCTCGAGCTGGGCCACGCGCTGCTCCAGCACGTCCCAGGTGGGGTTCATGATGCGCGTGTAGATGTTGCCCGGCTCGGCCAGCGCGAACAGGTTCGCGGCGTGCTGGGCGTCGTTGAAGACGAACGAGGTCGTCTGGTAGATCGGCACGGCCCGGGCGTTGGTGGTCGGGTCCGGCACCTGCCCCCCGTGGAGGGCGATGGTCTCGCGGTGGTGGTCGCTCATGCGGCTGGATTCTCCTGCGTGGTGAGATGCGTGATCGGCAATAGCCGGAATAACCTAATGCATTTAGGGTAATTCCCCAAGGCCGGGCGGGCATGTTACGCCACCGGGGGGGCTAGTCTCGCCGACGGTGGAAACCGCGCAAGACACCGTGCGCGAGGCGGTCGACTGGATCGTCCTCGTCATCGAATCCCTCGGCGCGCTGATCATCGCCGTCGGCGTGGTCATCGCGCTCGTGCTGCTGGTGCGCGCCCTCACGCGCCCCACCGACCCCGGGTCGTTCACGCGCGTGCGCCTGGTGCTGGGCTCGTACCTGGTGCTGGGCCTGGAATTCCAGCTGGCCGCCGACGTGCTGAAGACCGCCGTGGCGCCGACGTTCACCGAGATCGGCCAGCTCGCCGCCATCGCCGCCATCCGCACCCTTCTCAACTACTTCCTCACCAAGGAGATCGAGTCGGAGAAGGCCGAGCTGGCCGAGCGCGGCGAGGACATGCCGCCCCTCCCCACCCCCCGCCACTAGCCATGGACGGCTGGCTGTCCGACGCCATCACCTACGGCGCCGTGCCGGTGCTGGTGGCGCTCGGGGTGCTGGCCGCGGCGGTGTGCGCCATGCGGGGCCAGTGGCGCACCGGTGCCGGCCTGGGCCTGGACATCTGGCTGGCAGCCGGCCTGCTCAGCCTCGCCGTGGCCACCACGTGGTCGTCCATCGCCACCGTGGCGGTGATCGTCGCCGTGCGCCACCTGGCCACGTGGTCCATCGACCGCGCGGCTGCCGCGCGCGCCGTGCCCCGCTAGCCCTGCGCCGCCAGCCCTGCGCCGCCAGCCCTGCGCCGCTAGCCGTGCCCGGGTGGATCAGCCGGTGACGCCCAGCACGGGCAGCGACGACCTGTCGCTCACCCGCGCGGCGTTGCCCGCCACTGCGGTGCCGAGCACGCTCACCGTGCCGGCCCGGCGCGCCACCGCCCGGTAGCGCACCGTCACCGGGGTGCCCGTGCGCACCTGCGCCTTCACCCAGCACACCACCGATCCACGGCGCGTGCCGGTGGACCCCTTGTAGGCCAGGCCCTGTGGAACGGTGATGCAGATGCGCACCGTGTTGGCCGGATACCTCGACACCGTGCGCACCGTGGCCGACACCAGCACCGACGCACCAGGGCGTGCCACGGCGGGGCCCACCCGCGTGCGGATTGCCAGGCGCGCCCGGGTGCCCGACGGCACCGTCACGCGGCTGAGCGCCCGCGCGGTGTTGTTCGTCGCGTTGGGGTCGGTCTCCGCCCCCGTGGTGACCGTGGCGGTGTTGAGCAGCGTGGCGCCGGCGCGATCCTTGCCCACCGTGGCCGTGATGCTCACCGTGGCCGTGGAGTCGATGGGCAGGAAGCCCACCGGGCAGGTGACCGTGCGCCCGCGGATGGTGCAGGCCTGGCCGTTGATGGTGGCTACCTTCGGGGTGAGCCCCTGGGGCAGGGTGTCGGTGACCGTGCCAGCGGTGCTCACGCTGCCTCCGGTGTTGGTGACCACCATGGTGTAGCCAAGGGTGCCGCCGGGCTTCACGGTCTTGGCGCTGGCCTTCTTGGTGATGGCCAGGTCGGCGCCCGTGGCGCCGGGGTTCACGGTGATCGACGCGCTGGCGGTGTTGTTGGCCGCGTTGGGGTCGGCCTCCGATCCCGGGGTGAGCGTGGCGGTGTTGGTGATCTGCGCGCCCGCGTAGTCGGGATCGACGGTGGTCACGATCAGCGCCTGGTAGCCGGCGTTCGGCACGATCTCACCGGCGCGGCACGTGACCACCTGGCCCGAGATGCTGCAGGCATCCGGCACGCTGCTCGACACGCTGGTGGGCGTGAGCCCGGCCGGCAGGGTGTCGGTCACCACCGAGCCGTTCGAGGTATCGGGCCCGTTATTGGCGATGTTCAGGGTCCAGTCCACAGTGCCGCCGGCGTTCACCGTGGGCGCGCCGGCGGTCTTGGTGATCACCAGGTCGGCCACCGGGCCTATCACGAAGGGCGCCACGTCGGAGTTGTTGAGGGGGTCGTAGTCGGGCGTGGCGGTGGTCACGTCGGCGCTGGCCTCAGCCGACACCGCGGTGAGCCCTGCCGCTGCCCGCACCCCGATGGTGCTGGTCACGCTCGCGCCGTTGGCCAGGTCGCCCAGCGCGCACGTGACCACCTGCCCGGCGATCGTGCACCCCGCGGGCGCCGAGATGGGCGTGAGGTCGGCGGGGATCGTGACCACCAGTTGCGACGACGTCGCCGTGGACGGCCCGTTGTTCACGGTGGTGAACGACACCTCGCCCGTGGCGCCGGCGGCGATCGACCCCGGCCCCACGGCGTTCACCTGCAGGTCGGCGGCGTTGGTGACGATGGTGGTCGCGTCATCGGCGTTGTCGGAGGGGTCCGGGTCGTCGGTGGCCGAATACACGTTGGCCTTGTTGATGGCCTGGCGCATCTGGTCGGCCGAGACGAACGACGAGGCCGGCAGGATGGGCGCGGTGATGGTGACGGTGCGCGTGGCGCCATTGGGCACCGCAGCGGCCCACGAGCACGTGAGCGTGACGATGCCCGCCCCGGGGGTGGTGCACGTGCCGCTGTCCGACGCCACGATGCCCACCGATGCGGTGTCCACGGCCGCGGGCAGGCGATCGACCACGCGCACGTTCGCCGCGCTGGCGGGCCCGTTGTTGGTGGCCGTGAGGGTGTAGGTGACCGTGCCGCTGGTGGGCACGGTGGACGCGCTGACCGCCTTTGTGAGCGCCATGTCGGCGCCGGGCCGGATCGTGAGCGTGGCGGTGTCGGTGGCCGGGGTGGGCGTCACGTCGGACGACGCCGTGGCGGTGTTGGTGACCGTCTGGCCCAGCAGCGCGCTGGTGGCGCGCGCGCGGATGGTGACGGTGGCGGTGCCGTTGGCGGCGATCGTGCCGAGGGCGCACGACACCACCGTGGTGCCGCCCGCGCCCGCCGCCGTGGTGCAGGTGCCCTGCGTGGCGGTGTACGAGGCGTAGGTGAGGCCGGCCGGCAGGGTGTCCACCAACGTGGCGCCCGTGGCGGCCGCCGGACCGCTGTTGCGCACCTCCATGCGGAACCCGCCGAGCGTGCCCAGGCTGATCGTGCCCGTGAGCGCCGCCTTGTTCAGGCGCAGCGTGGCGGACGGCGACTGCCCGGCGCTCACGGCCGACGAATTGTTGAGTCGCGCGGGGCTGTCGGCGTCGTTGGGCTCGCTGCCCGCGCCGTTGGTGAGGGTGGCGGTGTTGTCCACCGCGGTGCCCGGCGGGTAGTTGGCCGTGAAGGCGATGGGCGGGTAGGTGTCACCGGCCGCCAGGGTGTTGGACCGCGAGCAGGTGATGGTCACCGGGCTCCCGGCGCTGCCGCACGACCAGCCGGTGCCGCTGGCGGAGCCCACCAGGGTCACGCCGGCGGGCAGGGTGTCGTTCACCTGCACCGTGCCGGTGGTGCCCACCGTGCCCTCGTTCTCCACCGAGAGCTGGAACGTGTACTGCGTGCCCGCTGACGACGTGAGGGTCTTGGTGATGCCCGGGTCGGGGTAGCGGATGGTGGTGTCGTCATCGGCCACCACCGAGATGGGCAGCCCCAGGTCGGGAGCCACGAAGTCGAGCATCGCCGTGTTGGTGAGCAGGCCGCCGAGCGGCAGGGCCAGCCCCAGCGTGCCAGTGACTGTGAAGGTGACCGAGTTGTTGGGCGCGGTGGTGGTGAGGGTGCCGCCCACGCCCGAGCTGCTGCCCGTGCCCGCGTACACCACCGCGCGGTTGTTGGTGGCATCCCACTCTGCCGTGCCCGTGCCGGCGGTCACCGTGGGGCCGCTGGTGCGCGTGAAGCCCGGTGGCATGGGGTCGGTGATGATCGCGTTGGTGGCGTCGGCCGCCCCGGCATTGGTGGCCGTGATGGTGTAGGTCTTGGTGGCGCCCGGGAAGTCCTGGCCCGCCGGGGATGTCTTCGTGAGCGTCACGTTCGGCGAGAACATCTCGGTGGCGAAGGTGATGGCCTGCGGGGCGTAGGTGTCGCCGCTGGTCTTCGCGCGGAAGATGGCGAAGCTCGCGCCGTTGGGCAGGAAGCCGTCGGCCGAGAACAGGCTGGAGTCGTATCCCAGGTTGTTGCGCCAGTCGGGGGCCTTGGTGCTCACCTGCGTGCCGCGGTTGGCGATGGTGGAGTTCTCGGTGTTGTTGGCCGGGTGCACGGCGTCGGTGAGCAGGCGGTCGTTCACGGTGAGGTAGTCGCCGGTGGCGCCGGCATCGCCCTCGGCGGCCACCACGCCCACCGTGGTGCTCACCGACCCGGTGGACGGCGTCTTGAAGCCCGAGAGCGGGATGTCGATCTGCTGGGTGCCGCTCACCACCTTGAGCCCGTCGAACACCGACAGGTTGCGAAGCGGCTGGTCGGGGTCGGAGTAGGCCACCACCAGCGACCATCCGGCAAAGGCGTTGCCACCCGTGCCCGTCTGCACGTCGGCCACCGTGTAGGTGCCGGCCCCGGCCGCGGTGACGATTGAGGTGACATCCGCGAAGGCCCCGTAGCCGCCGCTCACCGCGATGGACGCCGTGTTCACGTCGGCGCCCACGGCGGTGACCGACGTGTAGGCGCTGGCGCCGGGGCCCTTGATCTTCACGGTGCCGATGGCGGCGGCGCTCGGCAGATCCCTCGGCACCGCCTTGAATCCGTTGGCCCCCGTGATGGCCTCGCCCTTCTTGTTGAGGCCCGTCCAGTACAGACCGGCGAACAGCACACGGGCTCCGGCGGGCACGGCGAGATCTGCGGACGACGACGTGAAGGTGGAGGAGTCGGAGTCGACATCCAGCCACTGCATGTCGAACGAGTTGTTGTTGCGCGCACTGGTGCCCGCGCGCGACCCCGTGCACCCGGAGTTCATGAGGGGATCCACGGTGTCGGTGGGGCACTGCATGATCGTGTTGGCCGCGATGGTGATCTGGCCATTCACGTTGGTGCTGTACCGCAACGAGAAGTCGCGCTCGGCGGCGGCCGCGGTGGCCGCGCCCGCGGCGAGCAGGCCGGCCAGCACGGCGAGCAGCGCGATGATGCGAACGAGGGGGCGGGCGGAGACCATCGTCGCAAAGCCTAGCCCCGAGCGCGGGCACCCGCTGCGGCACGTCGGGGGGATAACCCCCGGCAAAGCACGGGGGGCGGACCCGAAGGCCCGCCCCCTGTGAAGCGCAACTGCTGAGCCTGGTGGCTCGGCCTACATCATCCCGCCCATGGAACCCATGCCGCCCATGTTCTGCGCCGGGGCACCCATCGGGCCCATGTCGTCGGGCTTGGTGACCACGACGCACTCGGTGGTGATGATGTTCTTGGCGATCGACGCGGCGTTCTGCAGCGCCGAGCGCGTGACCATGGCCGGGTCGATGATGCCGGCGTCGACCAGGTCGATGTACTCGCCGGTGTCCACGTTGAGCCCCTGGCCTGCCGGCAGCTCGCGAACCTTGCCCACCACGATCGAGCCCTCGAGCCCGGCGTTGTCGGCCAGCTGGCGGAGAGGCTCCTCCAGCGCGCGGCGCACGATTTCGATGCCCGTGGCCTCGTCGCCCTTGGCCTTGGCCTTGGCGAGAGCCGGCTCGGCGTTGACGAGCGCCACGCCACCGCCCGGCACGATGCCCTCCTCGAGGGCGGCACGGGTGGCCTGCAGGGCATCCTCGACGCGGTGCTTCTTCTCCTTCATCTCGGTCTCGGTGGCGGCGCCGACCTTCACGACCGCCACGCCACCGGCCATCTTGGCGAGGCGCTCCTGGAGCTTCTCGCGGTCGAAGTCCGAGTCGCTGTTCTCGATCTCCACCCGGATCTGCTTGATCCGGCCCTTGATCTCCTCGGGGTCACCGGCACCGTCGATGATGGTGGTGGTGTCCTTGCTCACCACCACCTTGCGGGCGCGGCCCAGCTGGCTGAGCTCGGTGTTCTCGAGCTTCAGGCCCATCTCCTCAGAGATCTGCTCGCCGCCGGTGAGGATCGCGATGTCCTCGAGCATGCGCTTGCGGCGGTCACCGAAGCCCGGGGCCTTCACGGCGATGCCGGTGAAGGAACCACGCAGCTTGTTGACGATGAGGGTGGCCAGGGCCTCGCCCTCGACGTCCTCGGCGATGATCAGGAGCGGCTTGCCGGTCTGGATCACCTTCTCGAGCAGCGGGAGGATGTCCTTGACGTTCTGGATCTTGCCGCCGTGCGCGAGCACGTAGCAGTCCTCCAGCACGGCCTCCATGCGCTCCTGGTCGGTGACCATGTAGGGCGACATGTAACCGCGGTCGAACTGCATGCCCTCGGTGAACTCCAGCTCCATCCCGAAGGTCTGCCCCTCCTCCACGTTCACCACGCCGTCCTTGCCGACCTTCTCGATGGCGTCGGCGATCACATCGCCGATCTCACGATCACGGGCGGAAATGGTGGCGACGCGGGCGATCTCCTCCTTGCTGGAGATCTCGCGGCTCTGCTTGTGGATCTCGCCGACCACGGTGTCGACGGCCTGCTCGATGCCGCGCTTCAACCCCATGTGGTTGGCGCCGGCGGCCTCGTTCGGGAGGCCCTCGCGCTCGAGGGCCTGGGCAAGACGGGGGGCGGTGGTGGTGCCATCACCGGCGACGTCGTTGGTGGCCGTGGCCACCTCGCGCACCAGCTGGGCGCCCTGGTTCTCGAAGGGGTCCTCGATGTCGATCTCGCGACCGATGGTCACGCCATCGTTCGGGATGGTCGGCGCGCCGAACATCTTGTCGATCACGACGTAGCGACCCTTCGGGCCGAGCGTCACCTTGACGGCGTCGGCGAGGATGTTCACGCCGCTCTCAAGCGAGCGCCGGGCATCCTCGTGGAACTTGATCTCCTTGGCCATTCTCTAAGCGTCCTTTCGCGTTTCCCGAGATGCCTTACTTCTTGCCCTTCGCGGCCTTCTTGGGCGCGTCGAGCTTCGCGAGGATGTCGTGCTCGCTCAGCACGACCACGTCCTCGCCGTCGATGTTCAGCTCGGTGCCGCCGTACTTCGAGTAGATGACCACGTCACCCACCTCGACGTCCAGCGCCACGCGCTCACCATCCACGACGCGACCCGGGCCAACGGCCACGACGGTTCCGCGCTGCGGCTTCTCCTTGGCCGTGTCGGGAAGCACGATTCCACTGGCCGTGACTTCCTCTGACTCGCCCGCGGTCACGATGACGCGGTCACCAAGCGGCGTGATGCTCATCTGTCCTCCATGTCGAATATCTGCGACTGCGGGGCGATCCTCGTGGCACTCGCCCCGCCTGAGTGCCAGAAGGCAAGGTAGGGCACCATGCCCGAGATGTCCAGCACCAACGGTCCACGTTACGAACACCCTGCAAATGGGCATGAGGATGTGAGCCGGTGGCACTCACCCGCGCCGCTGCCACCCGAGAGCGCCGGCGCTCCCCCGTCGAAATGGCGGCGGGCCCTGCCAATTGGAGGGCCAGCCGGTAGGCTCTGCCCTGTGAACCCCCCACGCCGAGTTCTCGCCATGGCCGCAACCGCTGTCGCGGGCATCGCCGCCCTCGTGGCACCGGGCCTGGCCACGGCCGGCAGCCCGAACGCCGCGGTGCAGTACATGTTCGCCGGGCCGCAGGCGAGTGGCACCCCGGCGGCGCTCGAGCTGGTGAATGGCGGGCTCTCCACCATCACCATCGGCGCGCGGCACGACTACGCCGGCACCTCCACGGGCCCCACCACCCTGTCGCTCGACCTGCCCCAGGGCGCCACCTTGGTGCGCACGTCCACGCTGATACCCGGCGCCGGCCTGCCGGTGCCCGCCAAGTGGCAGTGCTCGGGCCAGGTGCCCCGCGTGGACTGCACGTTGATCGACGTGAAGACCGGGGGGCCGTACCCCCTCCCCGACTCCCAGACCGCCGAGCTGATGGTGGTGGTGAAGGGGGCCTCGCCCGTGCCCGCCCTGGCGGCGGGGGCAGCCCCGGTGGACGCCGGCACGGCATCGGTATCGATGAGCACCCAGACCCCCTCGGGTGACCTCACGGCCACCGCGAGCATCCCGGCGCAGGCGGTGGCCGGCCCCCTGCCCCCGCGCATCGTGCTCACCCAGGTGGCATACACCGCCCCCACGCCGGCAACCGGATCCACCAAGGACGGCTTCGACATCATGGTGCGCAACGTGGGTGGCCTCGACGCCACCACGTCGTCCACGCGCCCGGCCATCCAGATGTCGTCGGTGCTGAAGGACCTGCAGGTGCGCGGCCTCACCCTCAGCGGCCGGGCGTGGAAGTGCACGCCGCCGGCCGACATCACGTGCACCTACCGCGGCACCGTTGCCGTGGGCGCCGCCGCCGAGGCGCTGCAGGTGCGGTGGAAGTCGCGTCTCGACGCCGGGCAGCTGACGGGCGCGTGGCAGATCAACGGCACGGCGGGCTTCGCGCCCCAGCCCACGCCGCTGCCGCCATCCGGCTCGCCGCCCAGCAGCCAGCAGGAGCTTTCCACTGGTTCGGCGTCGTTCTCGGCCGCGGCAGTGGTGAAGACCGGCAGCACGCTGGCCAACCTCGCGGTGCAGGCCACGGCGCCCAAGGGCATCGAGGTGCTGGCGGGCCGAGCGGCCAGTTCGGTGCGCGCGCGCATCGACAACGTGGGCACCACCTACGCGCCGGTGGTGGGGCTGCGCATCCAGACGGCCCAGGGCGTGACCGCCAGCATTCCCACCAAGGGGTGGTCGTGCACCGGCAGGTCTCCCACGTTCACGTGCTCGTCGTCCACCCTGCGCCTCAACCCCGGTGCGGGCGCCGGGGTGGACATCGCGCTGTCCGCGCCGCCCACCGAGAAGGCCGTCAGCTCCAAGCTCGACCTCACCCCGCTCGGGCGCAAGCTGCGCGTGCGGGGCAAGTCGTTCGGCATCCCCCTGCGCGTGCTCGACCCCGGCGACCCGCAGGCCACCCCCCAGATCTGGTTCAAGCAGAAGAACGGCACGTTCACCCAGTGGCGCCACGGCGGCTACACCAAGACCGCCACGCGTGACGCCTTCACCTACCGCCTGGCGGTGGTGAACGACGGCGGCGACGTACTGGCCGCGGGCACCAAGGTGAGCCTCACGCAGGCCATCGGAAAGGGCATCCCCGTCGACCAGGTGGTGCCCGGGCCCGGCGTCACCTGCGCCAAGGGCGCGGTGCGGTGCACCATCACGCCATCGGGCCCCGTGAACCCCGGCACCACCTTCGCCACCGTGCAGGTGACCATCAGGCCCACGGCCACCGCCGAGCGCGCCGCCATGGGCGACGTGGTCACCCGCGTGGCGGGAATCCCCGGGGATGAGTCGCTGCCCATGAAGCTGCGCATCGTCGACAACCCCAACTCGCTCAGGCCGTCGATGAAGGTGACCCAGTCGCCCACCTCGGGCGGGGTGGGCGCCATGGTGATGGCAGTGATCAACGAGGCCGACCAGGCGGCCACCGGCCTGCAGGTGACGGGCACCGTGCCCGCCGACCTCACCGTGACCCAGGCGAAGGGCGGCGGCTGGTCGTGCACCATCGCGGGCAGGAAGCTGTCGTGCGCGTACCCGTCCACGCTGCCCGCCGGCAAGCGCACGGCGGCGCTGAGCATGCGCATGGTCGCCCGCGGCAAGGCCGCCACGCGCCCCGACATGCAGTGGAACGCCACGGGCGTGGCCCCCGACGGCATCCACCAGCGCGGCATGCGCAAGGGCCCGGTGCCCATCCGCGGGCCCATCTTCGTGAGCGCCGTGGCCACCCCCACGGTGGTCAGCGCATCGCGCGATACCAGCGCCACCCGCAGGCGCATCGGGCTCGACGGCAGCAAGAGCGCCGGCAGCGGAATCTCGCTCGACTACCTGTGGCGCCAGCGCTGCACCACGCCCGCCGACGCGCAGGCCCTGCGCGCCTGTGCCGGCGCGGTTGCGCCGCGGGCCGTCATCGGCCGCCCGCACGTGGCGTCCACGCACGCCGTGCTGCCCCGGGTGTCCAGGCGCACCAAGTTCGTGTTCGAGCTGCAGATCACCGACGGCAGCGCAGTGAAGAGCCAGCTGGTCACCGTCACCCAGGCCATGGCCGGCAGCAACAACGGCTCTGCGCCCAAGGCATCGGGCACCTCACCCGACGCCGCGGCCGACCGGGCCAAGGTGGCCGCCAACCAGAAGTCGGCGGCCCAGCAGCGGGCCAGCACCACCGCCAACCAGCAGGTCACGCGCCAGCGCGCGTACTCCAGCAATGCCGCCAACGCGCGCACCGAGAACTCCAAGGATGCCCCGCGCGTCACCGTGGACGGCGCCCCGCTCATGCAGGCCGGCAAGGGCCAGTCGGTGTCGCTGGTGGCGCGCCCGCGGGGGCGCATCACGTCGTCGGCCACGTACGAGTGGACCCAGGTGTCGGGCACGCAGGTGTCGATCGACGACGCCCGCCGCGCCGATGCCCGCATCACCACGCCCGATGTGAGCGAGGTGCTGGTGTTCCGCGTGACCGCCCGCGACCCCAGCGGGCTCAGCGCGTCGGCCGAGGTTGCGGTGGCCGTCGACCTGCAGCCCTCGCCGCAGTACGACGCCCTGTCGTCGCAGGCAGGCCAGGCGTCGAAGACCGGCAAGCCCATGCCCATCAACCTGGGCAGCGGCATCACCGGCACGCTCGGCCGCGTCAAGCAGGCGGCCGGGTCGTCGGCCGTGCAGAACCAGTCGTCCACGCAGTCGTACACCTTCAGCGGCAGCACGTTCTCGGTGGGCGCGGTGCAGGTGAAGGGCGCGAGCGGCACCATGAACCTGGGCGGCGTGCAGATCACCGCCGGCCAGGTGGTGCTGCCGTCGAGCATCGGCATCGGGCCCATCGCGGTGAGCTCGGCGTCGCCGCTCATCCTCACCTTCGCAGCCGGATCGCAGCCGGCCACGCTCGTGGGCCAGGTGGTCGACTCCAACTCGTTCGCGCTGCTGCCGCTGCCGGGCGGATGGTCGGGCAGCACCACCATCACCTTCGGCAGCAGCTCATGGGCCATTGACGCCAGCGCGGTGGGCGACGGCAACGGCACCGTGAGCCTCTCGGGCACGCTCTCGCAGAGCGGCACCTACACCGTGCAGGTGCAGGGCAACAACCTGCTGCACATCGGATCGGCCACCATCGACGTGGGCGGGCAGCTGAGCAACGCCACCGGCACGGTGCAGTCGTCGATCACCGGATCGCTGGCCCAGCCGGTGGAGCTGGCCCCGGGCGTGAACATCCCGTCGCTCACGGCCACGTGGTCGCCCGGCGCCTCGGGCGCGCCGGTGGTCAGCGGCAGCGGCGCCCTGCAGATCATCAGCGGCAGCACCAGCATCCAGGTGAACGCCGCGGTGGCCTTCAACAGCTCGGCCAACTGGAAGCTCACCCTCACGGGCTCGGGCGGGGCGTCGTGGTCGCCCGTGCCGGGACTCACCGTCACCCCGAGTGACCTCTCGGGCAGCGTCGGCATGAGCAACAGCGCCTGGCAGTGGAACGTCACGGGCACGGTGAGCCAGTGGAACGTGACCAGCGTGCTCACGCTCAACAACATCCAGCTCGACCTCACCAACCAGTGCTCGGGCAACTCGCCCCCCTGCCCCAACGGGTCGATGTTCTTCGGCATCGACGTGAGCGCCGTGCTCGATCCGCCGCTCATCTCGCCCATCACGGCGCAGGCCGACGCCATCATCGGCCTGGGGTCGGGCGGCGGGTTCTCGATGAGCGCCAGCCTGGGCACCATCAACATCGCGCCCGGCATCAGCCTGCAGTCGCCGGGGCTGAACGTGGCGTGGAACATGCCCGCGGGCACGGTGCCGAGCGGCGCGGGGCTGCCGTCGTTCAGCAACTCCACCGAGGGCGGGTTCGCCATCAGCGCCACGGGCGGGCTCAACGTGCCGGGCCTGGGGTCGTTCAGCCAGATCGTCGCCAACATCACCTCGCAGGGCTGGAGCCTGGGTGGCTTCGACCCCAACGGGGTCTCGCTCGCGAGCGGCAACGGCAGCCAGAGCAGCACCTACTTCGGGTGGAGCTCGTTCGCCGCCACCATGACCGCCGACGTGCCGAACTTCGGCCCGCAGACCCTCAACCTGACCGCGGGCACGATCTCGGTGACCGGTGGCTACGTGGCCCCCTCGTGGTTCTCGAAGGTCACCGGCGCGGCCGCGCCCAACGCGCTCGGCACCATCCAGTTCAACCCCTCCAACGGCTTCTTCAACGCCAGCATCTCGCTGCCCGGGGTGTTCAACCTGCCGGGTGGCGGGTCGAAGATGGACGCCGTGGGGCTGTCGTTCGACATCCAGAACGACTCGGCGGGCCTCACCGTGAACGTGGGCGCCACGGTGAACCTGAGCGTGAAGGGCATGAACGGCGGCGCCATGACCAGCGCGCCGCAGCTGGACCTCGACCTGGGATTCGACGTCACCACGCAGACCGTGCAGGCGTCGCTGACCTTCCTCGACCCCGCGGGGTGGAACAACGCCTTCGACGTCTCGGGGCTCACGGTCAACGAGGCCTCGTTCACGCTCAGCATCAACCTCGACACCATGATCCCGGGCCTGAGCCTGCTGGCGTCGGGCGCGCTGCCCGAGAGCATCACGGGGCCGTTCTCGGTGCCCAACCAGAGCCAGATCCCCATCACCGTAGGCGCGGAGCTCAGTGACACCAACCCCTGCGTGGAGTTCCAGGTGGGCAACACCAACGGCACGCAGGAGGTGCTGCAGGTGGGCGGCGGCGTGGCCACCGCCAACTACTTCGAGTTCATCCTCGCCCCCACGGGCTGCCAGCTGTCGCCGCAGAGCCAGCCGATCCCCGCCGGGTTCCAGATGGCCTTTGACGGCAGCCTGCTGGGCGCCACGGTGGACGTCTCGGCCGCGGTGTTCCTGGCCCCCAGCACCAGCTTCACGGCCAACGTGGACATCGGCGCGTTCGGGCTCGGCGGCCTGCAGTTCCAGCAGACGAAGATCGGCGTGAGCATCGACGAGGCCACCCAGGTGAACGACGTCTCGTTCTCGGGCGGGTTCACCATCTTCGGCAACGGCGTGTCGGTGGCCGGCAGCCTCGACCAGAACGGCGCCACCACCAAGGCGTCGCTCACGGTGTCCGAGCTCGGCGACTGGACGGTGGACGGCTTCTCGCTGCAGGACATGAAGGTGAGCGCGGCGGTCACCTTCGGGCCGGGGGTCGACGACGTGGACGTCTCGGCATCCGGGAAGATGAACCTGCTCGGGCAGATCGTCGACGTCAACCAGTTCTCGGTGCAGGAGGACAACGGCGTCGTCGAGGAGGTGGCGTTCAACATCACCACCTCGGTGGGCATCGAGGGCGCGTTCACGGCCAGCGGCAACTTCGACATGCAGTACACCGAGTCGTCGGGCAACTTCGACCTGAACGCCGCGGTGGTGCTCACCACGGCGGCCGGGTTCTCCATCGGCACGCCGCAGAACCCCGCCACGCTCGACATCTCGCCGCAGTGCACGGCCTTCGAGGGCGACCTGGCCTTCACCCCGGTGTTCACGGCAACGCTCTCGGGCACCATGGCCTACCAGGCCGGGTGCAAGGAGCAGGTGCAGAACGCCCAGGGCCAGATGGTCACGCCCGCCGCCGGCGACTTCTCGTTCGCGGCCGACGATGTGACCCTGGCGTTCGGGCCGCTCGAGGCCCAGGGCAGCGTGTCGATGGGTGACGTCGGCGGGGTGGGCTACGCCAACGTGGCCACCACGCTGCAGCTGTCGCCGCAGAGCACCAACAACTCGGTGTCGCTGAGCGGCGACTTCCAGAGCAACGGCAACTTCGCCTTCAACGGGTCGGCCAAGCTCGACCTTGCCGGGTTCCTGCTGCAGACGCAGGTCAGCGCGTCGAACCAGAACGGCACCGTCACCGTGGCGGGCAGCGCGGGGCTATCGATCGGTGGCACCCAGGTGGACATCAGCGGCCAGTTCAGCGAGACCGACGGCGCGCCCAGCACCACGCTCACCGGGGCGATCCCCTCGCTGTCGCTGGGCGGCTACGACGTGGGCAACGCGAGCATCACCCTCACGCAGTCGCCCGTGGAGATGGGCGTGGAGGCCGCGGTGGCCATGCAGGTGGGCAACCCGTCATCGGGCCAGATCCAGGCGCAGGGCCAGATCTCGTTCGTCGACTACCTCGCCCAGCCCAACGCGCCGCTCTACTTCGCGTCGCTCAGCGGGTCGATGGGGGTGCCGTCGCTCGGTGCCACGGTGAACGGCTCGGTGCAGTTCGGCGACTGCACCGACAACTGCACCCAGCCCGCCCCGGTGGACTTCGTGCTGAACGGCAGCATCGGCACCTCGGGGTTCTGGTTCAACACCAGCGTGGACATGTCGGCCGCGGGCGAGTTCAGCGCCTCGGCCAACACCGGCGCCAACGTGTGCTCGGGCACCGTCGACCTGGTGTTCATCCAGGCGCAGGCCTGCTTTGACTACAACATCAACCTGTTCCTCGGCAGCTACGCCCCATACGGCGCGCTGTCGGCCAGCGCGGGCGCCGATGTGCAGGTGCAGACCTGGAACGCCTCGCCCTGGTACGAGCCCTGGAAGTGGAGCTGGGGCAACTGGCACACCTGGGGAATCAGCGTGGGCGCAAGCGTGCAGATCGACCCCTTCCAGGTGTGCGTCGATGTGATGGGGGCCAACCTCTGCGTGTAGCCGCCGGCCGACGGCCCCGGGGCAGGCGGCGACGAGGCGATCGTGGTGGCGCCGTCCGGGTCGGGGACGGCCGACGACGATGCGGACGAGCGGTCCGAGCGTGGCGACGCGCCCGACGACGACCGCTCCGACGAGCGGGACGACTCGGACGACGACTAGGCGGCGTGCGGCGCGGGCGTAACCGTGGGCGCAGGCATTGGCGCCTGCGGGCGGGTCACGTGACCACCCGCGTGATCGAGCGGCACGCCCAGCACCGCGCGAAGCACCTCCAGCGGCTCGGGCACCTGCCCCGCCTCGTCGGCCGCACGCGCGGCAAACGCGCGAAGGCGCTCATCGGCCTCCTGGCTGATGCCCCACATCACGAACAACTCGCAGTGCACCACCACGCCCTGGCAGGCCGAATGCACCATCGAGGCGTCAGTGGGATGGGTGAGCGCGGCGTCCGCCGCCATGTGCAGCAGCCGGGCCTCGTGCCCCAGCAGCGTGCGCTCCGCCTCGTCCGGTTCCCCCCAGGCCGCGATGAGCCGGTCCGAGGCCAGGGCCTCGATCTCGTCTGCCACGCGATTCCAGGCTGGGCACATTCAGCACCAAGGAACAATTGATGACCGGGCAGAAAATATACGCCCGCGCCCAGCCGGTGCGTATCCTGACCCCCAGATGCGTAAGGAAGCAGCCACCCCCCGACGTCTCTCAGGTGATGACTACGACCTGGACGCCGTCGTGGCCTCGTACTGGGACCCGGTGCTGCAGTGGATCCGCTCCACCGGCAAGGTGCGCGGTGGTGAGGCCGACGAGGTGCGCCAGGACGTCTTCCTGCGGGTCACCCGCGAGATCCGCGCCGGCAAGCGCTACCGACTGCCCATCGGCGCGGCCATCTTCCAGATCACCAACTGGACGATCCGCGGCTACGTGGCCGGCGCGGCCGGGCGGCGCGAGCGCGAGCAGCCCTTCGGCGATCTCCCCGGCGATGAGCCCTTCGACACCGGCGCCGCGCACGAGATCGACCAGGTGGGGGAAGACGAGGTGGTGCAGCAGCTCTTCGCACGCCTGGGCGACCGCGAGGGCACCCTCATGACCATGCACTACCTTCAGGGCCTCGACCTGGCCGAGGTGGCGGACGCCATGGGCATCACGGCCAACAACGCCCATCAGATCCACCACCGGGCCAAGAAGCGCATCCACGACTGGCTCGTGGAGGGAGGCACGTGAGCGACATCCACGCACTGGCCGAGGAGTTCCGGCAGGCCTACGCGGCGGGCGATCACCCCGACGCCGCGACGTTCCTGGCCCGCGCCCCCGACGCCGACCGCGAGGAACTCGGCCGCCTCATGCGCGAGGTGCTGGCCGACGAGCCGCCCCCCGACCCCGCGCCCGAGACCCTCCTGATGGTGCAGGCCATGCTGCGCGGCGAGCCGCCGCTGCTCGAGCTTCGCACCGCCCGGGGCATGACCCGCGACCAGGTGGTGAGCGACCTGCGCGAGGAGCTCGGCCTCGAGCCCGCGGATGAGCAGCGCGTGGCCGTGTACTACCACGAGCTCGAGACCGGCCAGCTGCCTCTCGCCGGAATACGCGACCGGGTGTTTGAGGCCGTGGCCAAGGTGATGGGCGTGGCCCGCTCGTCGCTGCTGCTGCAGGGCCCAGAGGCCCGCGGCACCGGCGCGCCCCAGGCGGTGTACGCCCGGGGCGAGCCCGGCACCGAGGTGAACCTCGACGCCCTCGCGGCGCTGCCCGGCGAGCCCGGCGCGGTGGACGATCTCTTCACGGGCGGGCCGGGGTGAACCCCCACGGGCGCCGCGAGTCGGATCCGCGCGCCGAGCACCTGCTGGCACGCTTCACCCTGCGCTTCGGGCAGACCCGGGGCCCCGTGCCGGTGGACGCCGTGGCCCGCGACCTGCTGGGCCTGTTCGTGATGGAGAGCGACGACATCCAGGTGTCGGGCCTGCTCGTTCCCGACCGGCGCTACGTGTACCTCAACGCCCGCGAGGCCCGCGAGAGCGAGGGCCGCCGAAGGTTCACCCTGGCCCACGAGATCGGCCACTGGGTGTGCCAGTGCGACGAGGGCCGCGCCGAGAGCCCCGAGCCCATCCTGTGCCGCGAATCCGACATGACGTCGCGCACCGGCGGGGCGCTGGAGCGCGAGGCCAACAACTTCGCGGCGTCGCTGCTCATGCCCGAGCAGGGCGTGCGCCAGGCGGCGGCCGACGGCCTCGACGTCGACGCCGCCGCCGAGCTCTTCGGCGTGAGCGACATCGCCATGGAGTGGCGCTACTTCAACCTCGAGATCACCGACACCCGGCCACGCCGCGAGCGCTGAGGCGCGCGGCACGCGGGAGACACGCGCGCAGGCGTGACATCTGCAAAAACCTCCCCAAATCGCTTCCCGGAACATTGCGATTCGGCAAGCCGCGGCACATAGATCGCTTACAGGTGGCGCGTTGGCTGCTCCTCACACCCCGGACAAGGAGCCCATATGTCCTCACGCAACACCAAGATCGCGGCTGCACTCGTGGCCGTCACCGTCGGAGCCGGCGGCCTCGCTGCAGCTCCGCTGTTCGCGCAGGGGGGATCCGACGGCCCGCGCGGCGGAGGTCATCACCATGGCCCGCCGGCGCAGGGCGGCCAGCAGCCCGGGGGCGGGTTCGGCGTGCAGCCCGGCACGGGCTTCGGCCAGGTGCCGGGTGCACCGGCCACGCAGCCCGGCACGGGATCGGGCCAGCGCGGCCCGGCACCGGGCCCGGCGGGCGACGACCAGGGCACTCGCCAGCAGGGCCCCGACATCACCAGCCCGCGCGTGGGCCCGGGTGGCGACACCTTCCTGGGCGAGGGCGTGCGCCGCGGCCGCAGCTTCCGGGTGTCGTGCGACTTCGTGAAGTCCGGCATGTTCGACCCCATCGTGTTCCCGGGGCAGGACCCCGCCGGCCACGACCACCAGTTCTTCGGGGCCACCACCATCGACAAGGACTCCACGGGCGCGAGCCTGGTGGCCGCCAACATCAACGGCGACGCCACCAGCTGCAGCCGAGTGCGCGACGGATCGGCCTACTGGATGCCGGCGCTGCAGGTGGCTGACGACCCGGCGAACCCGGTGAGCGTGCAGCCCGACGAGATCCGCGTGCGCTACGCGGCGCCGCGCGGGCAGCGCGTGCGCACGTTCCCGGCGGGCTTCAGCCTGGTGGCCGGCGACAAGGGCGCCACCACGCTGCAGGACAACGCCGGATGGCGCTGTGAGTTCGACCGCCCGGGCACGCCACTCGAGGCCGCGCCCCCGCCGTGTGACACCGACGAGGCCATCGTGGGCGTGGTGAGGTTCCCCAACTGCTGGGACGGCCGGAACGCCACCAGCCCCACGCAGGCGCACATGGCCTACCGCGTGAACGGCGCCTGCCCCACCACCCACCCGGTGGCCGTGCCCGAGCTCATCGAGGAGGTCTTCTGGCCCAGCGACGGCCAGGACCACGCCTACCAGCTGTCCTCGGGCAACGCCGCGGGCCTGCACGCCGACTTCATCAACGGCTGGGACCAGCGCGCACTGCGCAACCAGGTGCGCCGCTGGCTCAACCGCCGCGGGTAGCGACGCTCGGATAACGCGATGGGCGATTCGGGCTCATCGGCCCACCCGGGCCCCCGGCGCCAACAGGCTGCCGGGGGCCCGGGTGCTGTTCCCGACCGTGCATCTGTTTTCTGCTCGGAGGGTTTGTAATACCGGGGCCGCTCCCACTGTGAAGGCGTAGGCTCACGCCATGACCCTCTTCCCCCTAGGCGGAGGGCACCCTCACAGTTCCGGGGAGCGCTTCGCGCATCGAGTCGCCGAGGGGTCTACGCACGGCGCGCCGTCGGCCCGGCTC
>JBJTJN010000055.1:0-7182 GCA_046095485.1 Actinomycetota bacterium | reverse complement strand
TGCGCCGTGCCGCGCGCCGCCCCGACTGCACGGCGGTAGCCCCCGGATAACGGGGTGGCGGCGATCGCAGCCGGGGATGATGCATTCGCGGTCCCCGCAAATGCCGATCCCGTTTCGGCGAGTGGCCGCCACCCCCATGTGACGGGCCTGCCGCACTGCTGTGGTATTCGGCGGGGGTACTGCTGGCGCCCCACCGGGGGCGCCGTGCAGGTCAGCGGCGCACCAGCGTGGTGTCCTCGCGCGCAGGCGTGCGCACCACCGAGGTGTCGCGCGACGCAACGATCACCGTGGCGCGCACGCGGCTGTGGCGCGCCAGCAGCGCGCGGGCCGTGCGGGTGAGCGGCACGGACACCCTGCCCTGCCAACCGCCCGGCACCGAGGTGCGCGCGGTGCCGAGGTCGATCCAGCGCGCGCGGTTGCCCCGGGCGGATACCCGCATGCGCAGCGCAACGGTGACCGCGCACAGGGCTGTACCGGCCTCGCCGCAGGTAATGGGCACCGATGCCCGCCTGCCACCGGGGCGGATCGCGATGGATCGCCCGAGGCGGAGCGAGAGCGCCGGTGCGACGGGCGTGGGCGATACCGGGGCGGATGCCGGCGGCTTCGGCGTCGGCACCGCCTCCAGGGCGGCGTTGACATCCACCCGGCCGCCGGTCACGACCTTGCCCGTGAGCGATGCCATGGGAACCACCGTCGACGTGAGGGCCCGCTTCAACTCAACGGCCGTGAGCCCGGGGTTCTTCGAGAGCAGAAGGGCCGCGGCGCCGGACACCTGCGGTGCTGCCATGGAGGTTCCGCTGAGGAACGCGTAGTCCCCACCCGCTGCCTGGGGGACGACGCACTTGACCGCCATCCTCGCAACGGACACGTTCAGCGGGCCGACGCCGTCGCCCTTCTCGGACTGGACCACCACCCGGAGGCGTACTCCGCTCTCGCCTTCGATGGCGGAGAGGTCACCGCCCCATCCCACGAAGTTCTGGTCGGTATCCCTCGACACCGCGCTGTTGGGAGCGAGATGCCATTCCGGATCACCGGCGACCGCGTACTGCAGCCCGATCGCCTGGCTCTTGGCCGGGTTGAGGTCGAGGGCGGCGCTGGCCTCCATCCGGCACGCACGCCCGACGGGGGTGAAGGTACCCGGCGCCTCGATCGTCCACTGCTTTAGTCCCGACCCCGCCCCGGGGGCCTCCTCGAGGTCCACGTAGCTGATTCCGCCGCCTGTCTGCCGCCATTTCCATCCCGTCGTCGGGGTCTCCGTGGGCGTCTGGGTCCAGCCCACAGGCCTCGGCGGCGACTGTCCATCCGACGTGATCGCGGGCTCGAAGGCGGTGTCGAAGTTGGGCACGGTGCTCTGGATGGCGACGCCCGGAGCGGCGACATCAACGGACGTCGCGCCGAAGTTCGAGAAGCTCGCGAGGGCCCCACTGGCATCGATCGCCGCCACGCACAGCACGTTGGGCAGCGGGACATTGCAGGGGGCCATGGGGTCCGAATCGTTGTCCATGTTCTCGTTGCCGGCAGCGGCGACAAAGAGGGTGTTCGGATGGGCCCTGATGACGTCGGTAGCCGGCTCGATGAGCACCGACGGCATCCCGAGACTGATATTCACGACCCGCGCCTGACCGCCGGCGTATGCCAACCCCTCGAGGAACGTATCGCCCTGGATGATCCCCCTGTAATCGCCGACGCGCACCGTGGTCATCCCGACGGTCCACGCGACGCCGGTCACGCCGACGCCGTTGTTGCCCACCGCGCCGATGGTGCCCTCCACGTGCGTCCCGTGGTTGTTCGGGTCCTCAAACGCGGCCGGGTCGACGGTGCCGTCGGCATCCGGCACGAAGTTGCGAGCATTCGCCGTGCGCAGGTTCGCGACGAGGTCGGGGTGGTCGGGGACGGTGCCCGAGTCGAGCACCGCCACCGACACGTTCGCAGATCCTCGCGTGGTGTCCCAGGCGCGGGTGGTCCCGAGGTCGATTCCGGCGATGCCCGTGAAGGGCGGGGATGCCTGCACCTGCTGACCGGTATTGCCGAGGCCCCACAGGTTGCCGAAGAGCGGGTCATTCGGCACGACCTGGATCGTCCCGGGCGTGTCGGGGACGGCCCACTTCACATCGCTGCGGGCGTCGAGCCTTCGGGCCACGCCGGCCGGGGTGGCGCCGTCGTCAACCGGAACCCGCCATGCGCCCGGGAGTCCCACCACCCGCCGCGCCTCTCGCGGCTCCGCCCCCGCTGCATCGAGCACCCGTGACCGCACTCGGGCCCGGTTGCGCGCCGGCGTGCCGGGGTCGAACCTCACGAGCACGTCGGTGACCACGGGACGCAAGCCATCAGGGGTGGCGAGCGCCACCACCTGATCGGCCAGCGGCTCGGCAGCAGGGGCAGCGACGGACGCCGCCGGCACCGCCGCGGCTGACGCCGAGATGGCGATTACGGCGACCAG
The DNA here is from genome assembly GCA_046095485.1 of Actinomycetota bacterium. Taxonomy (GTDB): domain Bacteria; phylum Actinomycetota; class Thermoleophilia; order Miltoncostaeales; family Miltoncostaeaceae; genus SYFI01. The sequence continues at coordinate 4,742 of JBJTJN010000055.1, read as the reverse complement.
CCCACGGCGTGCACGGCGATTCATGTGGAGCTCCTCATGGAGATGGCGGGGGCGGTCACGTGCGCACCCTGATGGGGATGGTCTTCGTGGCGACGCCACCCTGCGCGTCGCGCGCCTCGACGGTGAGCGTCCAGGCACCGGGCTTCTTGCGCCGTGCGCTCGCGAAGCTGTAGAGCACCCGGATGAAGGTATCGCCGGCGAGGGCGCCGGGGCGACCGGCGGGGATGCGGTGCACCACGCGCGAGGCCCGGTCGCGACCGCCCACCCGGGCGAACGTGATGGTCACGTCCGCCGCCTCGGAGAGGGTGTAGCCGATCCGACCACCCAGCCCCGGCACCAGCGTGCGGGGGCGCAGGGCGAGGCCGGTGATGTCCAGCACGCGGCCGGGGATTGGAGCGCCCACGGGCAGGCCGGACTCCGCGGTTCCCGGGATTGCCACCGCCTGCAGACGAAGGTCGTCCACCACGGGCGCCGCGCCACCCTCGTCACGCCGCGGCGTGACGGCCTCGCCGGAATCCGATGGCGCACCCGTGCCGATCACGTTGATGGCTGCCACGGCCACGCGGTAGGCGGTGCCGTCGTCGAGGCCCGTGATGGTGCACAGGGTGGCGCCCGTGGTGGTGCAGGTGGCACCGCCCGGGGTCGCGGTGGCGACGTAGCCGGTCACCGCGCTGCCGCCATCGGACTTCGGCGCGGACCACGTCACCTCGATGCGCCCGGGCAGGGCCGCGAGCTCCACTGACCGTGGAGCGCCCGGCGCCGTGAGATCGGGGGTGCGGGCCGCGGCCGGAAGCGAGGAAGGCCCGGTACCCACGGCGTTCGTGGCCGTCACCGTCACCTCGTAGTCGGTGCCATTCGGCACGCCGTTGATGGTGCAGGTGGTCGCGCCGTCGGTGCTGCACTGCGCACCCCCGGGCGATGCGGTGGCCGTGTAGCCGGTGATCGCCGAACCGCCATCGACGTCCGGCGCAACCCAGGACACCTCGATGGTGCCGGGCGATACCTGCACCAGCGGCGTGAGCGGCGGGCCGGGCAGCACTGCCGGCGTGGTACGCCTGAACGACGGGGACGCGTCCCCCGTGCCCACCTCGTTGGTGGCCGTGACGCTCACGGTGTACTCGGTGCCGGGCGAGAGCCCGTCAATGGCGCATGCCAGGGCCCCCAGCGTGGTGCACGTGGCACCGCCCGGCTGGGCCGTGGCGGTGTAGCCGGTGATGGCGCTGAAGCCGTCGGACTCGGGACGGGACCACCTGAGGCTCACCCGACCCGGGTTCACCTCCATGCCCTCGATGGCAGGTGGGCCGGGTCGCGCCCTGGCCCCGGCGGTACCCGGGGCAGAACGCGGCGACGGTGCCGTCTCCATCTTGGCGGGGCACCTGTTGCAGTTCGAGATGAAGTAACCCATGGTGCCCACGACCGTCACGGTGTACTGCTCACGGGGCTCGAGTCCGGTGATCGTGCATGAGGTCGCGTCAACGCCCGTCACGGTGCAGGAGCGGCCCCCGGGCTCTGCCGTGGCCGTCGAGCCCCAGGTCGTTCCGGGGCCTGCGCCCCGGGCCCACCACTGCGCTATCGGCGCGCTCCACCGCACCGCGAGGCCGCCGACGACCGGAGTGAGCACGGGCGTGCCCGGGCCAACCGTCAAGGTCGCCCATGTCAGGGGTCCATCACCGAGTGCGGTGACCCCGTGCACGAAGAACTGGACGTCCGCGGACACGTCGATGTCGCGGATCGTGCACTCGGTCCCGCGAGTTGAGCAACGGGCCCCCGGGAGGTCCTGGCGCGCATTGATGACCCGCGCCCTCACCTCGTAGCGCCTGATGGGCAGCCCGCCCGCGCGCTCGGGCGCACGCCAGCGCACGCGCACGGACCCCGTGGGACCCGTGCAGGGCTGGACGCACTCGACGGCGAGGTCGCGCACGGCACTCACGCGCTGCACTGCGCGTCGAGGTGGCGCCTCGCCCGCGACGGGACCGCCCGGCGACGTTCCGGGGATGTATGCCCCCACGGCATCGCTGGTGTAGAGCGGCCCCACGGCGAAGTCGCCCGCGGCGGCGTTGTTGGACGTCCAGTTCGGTGCCTCGAAGTTGATGCCGGCGTCCCGCAGCTGCTGCGCCTTGAAGCGCGACACGCGAGCGGTCAGCCCGCCGGGCCCGGCCTCGTAGAAGGTCGTCAGCTCGTTGATGAGGCCCTGCAGCGGCTCCCCACGGCGGCACGGGAACTCCCGCATGTCAGGCCAGCCGAGGAACGCCAGGGGGTCCTTGTCGCCGAGGCCCGGCGAGCAGAACGTGCGCGCGCCGCTCGTCGGCCAGCCCTGACCGGTGGTCCGGCCCCAGCTCGGGCAGTACCCACCGAGCGACGGGATGTTGAGTGCCTCGAGGCTGGATGTCACCCGCGTGATGTCCGGACGGGCCCCATGCTGGCGGTTGCTCCACACAGCCACCGCACCAGCGGGGTTCGCGAAGACGCAGTTCCATCCGTTCTCCGCGGGGGCCTGCGGAGTGAGATCGATGACCGGGCACTGCATGCCCACGGCAGTCACCAGATCCGAATAGCCGCCCGGATCACGGAAGGTCTGGGCCGACGTGCCGATCTCCCACGGCTGGCACGTGCCATGGTTCACGGATACCTGGAGGTTGGGCAACACCCCGTCGGCCTTCTTGCCTGAATTGAACCACTCCACGCCCAGCTGCGCGGGCATGGCGGCGCGGCCCGGCACGCAGATCGTGCCCCCGTCCCCGTTGAAGAAGAGGGCGCTGAGCCGCCTCGACGTGCTTGCGGCGACGACAGCCTCCTGCACGCGGCACAGGGCCGCGTTCCGGAGGGGATTCCTGATCCCCTGCCTGTGGGCTGCCGGCACCTCGGTGACGGCCTGCCACCCCGGCGTAGCCGGGGCGCCCGCAACCGATGCCGGCGGCTGGATGAGCTGCGCCGGTGAGCACGCCTTCCAATTCGTGTCGAGCGGGTCCACGCCGCTGGGTAGGTAGGAGTGATTCATCCGGGAACGACCCTGCTCCGACCATCGCTGGTAGCGCTGGCGGACGGGCCGGACGGCCCCTCCCCTGCAGTCGCCGGGGTCCCGGTAGCTGCCGATGCCGTAGATCGTCCCCTGGGTCGCGCCCATCGCGAGCACCTGGTCGTCCGGGATACGCGCGCCGAAGTAGGTGCCTGTTGCATCCACGTCGATCACCTCGACAACGTCCTCGAACAGATCGGCCGTGGCGTCCACCGCACCGGCATTCCGCGTGGAGGTGCCGGTCTGCAGTGCATAGGCTGACGACAGGTTCACGGAGAGGACGTTCCGTGCGAACTCACCCAGCCAGAACTCACCCGCCGCGTCCACGGTGCCCTGCGTCGGACCGGCGGCGACGAACCTGGACGCCGCCGCCGTGGTGCGCTGGGCGAACTGCAGCAGGCCGTTCTGCGTTCCCACGCTCTGCGCCGAGGCCGCGCAGGCAGCATCGGGGTGCCGCGGCCCATTGGCATCGCGCACGGCCGAGGGCGGAAGTGACCCGATGAGCGCCGCCCAGTTGGGGCACCCCGCGTTGATGGCCAGCCGCTGCACGAGGGCGTTACGCAGTGTCCGCACGACATCGTCCGGCACCGCCTGGCCCTGGGCACGCACACCGGCAACGACGGCGGTGGCCTTCACCACATCGTCGACGGCATTCATCTCGGCCTGATAGCCGAGCAGTGCCACCTGCCCGCCGAGGTTGCCCACCTGCACGTCGATGTTGCCAAGGGTCGCCTCGACGCCACTCATCTGGACGCGCAAGTTGCTGATGTCCGTGCTGATGTTCGTGAGCAGTTGCCTGTCAGCAGAACTCAGCTGCCCGGGCGCCCCCTTCCCCTTGTCCTCGCAGAACTCCCCGAACTTCAGGAACTCCGGTATCCGCATGGCGCAGAGCAGCTTCATCCCGTACACCGCGGCCACCGGCTTCAACGGAGCAAGCACCAACCCTGTCACGCCATTCTGGCGTTGGCCGGCCACCCCCCTGTACGGAAGGTCGTCGGCCGGCACCCGGGCCGCAAAGCTGGGCAGCGCGGTGCCACCGGCGATACGCAACGCAGCCCACTCCGCGTAGTCCTCCAACCCGCCACGCGTGCGTGCGGCGCGGATGAAGTCCTCGCCCGAGAAGCGCAGCCGCGAGAACCTCGCCGACTCCGCCACGTCGGTGCCCGCCGGCAGTCGCAGGCGGCGCGCCACAGCGCGTTCCGCCGCTGCCACCGATGCGCGGGGGCGCTCATCGAGGTACTCCGCCACCACGGTGCTGCCCGGGTTCACGTTGACCTCAATCTCCCTGGCAATCACGCCCCGCTGCGCCGTGGCGGACATCACGTTGCCGACGGCCTGCGAGCGGCCACCGGTGGCGGTGGTAAGGCGGCCAACGGCCTGAGAGCGACCACCGGTGGCCGTGATGGTGAGACGCCGGGTCGATGCGCCCGGGCGAAGCCTGACAACGGTGTACCCCAGGTTTCCCGTGGTCGTTGCATTCGACACCACGCGGCCCGTGAGGTCGTCCCGGGCAACCACGGTGGCGCCCGACACCGGATCGTTGGCCCCGGCGGTCACGTTGACCACCACGTCCTGCGCCGGCAGCGCGGCGCCCGCAGCGGCGGTGCCCGCCAGCCCGAGGGCAAGGAGCATGGCGACGAGCACGCCGAGGAAGGCCAGTCGGGGAACGCCATGCCTGCGGCTTCGGGGGCTCATGCCGTCTCCGAACGGGGGAAGTGCCGCAGTT
>JBJTJN010000054.1:0-3284 GCA_046095485.1 Actinomycetota bacterium | reverse complement strand
GCTACGTCAGCCCTTCCCCGGTCACGCGCGACATCTCGATCACCACGGGGCGCACGGCGTTGTCCTTGTTGCCCTCGATCGACTTCACGGCGCGGCCCTGGCGGTCGACGACGGTGACCACGCCGATATGGGCGCCGCCGTAGGCCACGAGGTCGCCCGGGGTCGCCCGGAGCGTCCAGTGGCCGGTCCGCTTGGCCCACCGGGCGAGGTCGGTCACCTGGATTGCGAGCAGGGTGCCGCCGAAAGCGGTTCGCAGGAGCCGCGTTCCCAGGTAGTCGGTGTAGCCGGCCTGCTGCCAGGTCCACGAGCCGAAGGCCACGCACCACTGGTCGCGGATCGAATACGGGGTGACGGCCCCTTTGCCGAAGTCGTAGCGGGGGATGTTGTCGCCCTTGCGCTCGCGCACGTTTCGGGCCAGCTCGGCGCGAGCGGTCTTCAGGATCGCCGAGCGCTTGGGAACCACATCCACCAGCGACGGGTCGCCCGGCTGGACGCCGCCCTCGAACTGGGCCGAAGCGGCGGCGGGCAGCGCAAACAGCACGCTCGCCGCGAGCAGCGTCGCCAATGCGGTCCTGTGTCCATCGAAGAGGGTTCTCACGGCAATTTCCTGGGCGCACGCCAAAGTGGCGATCGAGCACCACGAAGGCTACGGAACGCCCTCCCCAGGCGCGCAACCTGGCACCCGCCTAGGCGGGGCCGAGAAAGCTGGTAATCGCGCCGGCGAGGGCCTCGGGCTGGTCGAGCATCGAGAAGCAGTAGCTGTCGGCGATCGGCTCGAGGCGCGCGTCCTGAAGCATGCCTGCCAGCCTGATCGCGTCTGAGTAAGGAAAGAGGGGATCCTCAGCCGACCACGCAAGCAGGACGGGCCGCGGGAAAGCTCGCAGTCCCTCGGCGGCGTCGATCGTCAGCTGTGGCCGAATGGCCACCGCAAATCCGGCGAGATCGCGCAGAACTCCAGGGTCGTCGATACCCCTCAGCCACTGGTCGAAGAGCTCCCCGGGAAGCGGGCGCTTCGAGATCAGTCCGAAGCCCAGAGGCGTGTTCCTGAGCTGGCGGCTGCCCAGGAGTTTCAGTGAGAGCCGCAGGGCCCGGGGCGAGCGCGCGATCAGAGGCAGGGCCTTGAACATCTTTGGCGGGAAGTGTTCGAAGGCATCCGATGAGGTGAGGATGAGCCGGTCAACGGCTTCGGGGTAGCGGGCGGTGAGGATCTGGCTCAGAGCACCGCCAGTGTCGTTGCCGACCACGACGGCCGGCCCGATCCTCAGGGCCTCGATCAGCGCGGCGATCCGGTCGGCTTGCCCGGTGGGAGTGAGGTCGGCGCCGGGTGCGAGGGGAATGCGGTGGGCCCCGAGGGGAAGGTTGGGCATCACGCAGCGGTAGCCGGCCGTGGTGACGGCAGGCCACACCCGGTCCCAGAGGCGACCGTCGACGATCGCGCCGTGGACGAAGATGACGGCCGGGGCGTCGCCACCGGTGTCGCGCACCTCTACGGCCCCACCCGGCAAGTCAATAGTCCTCGTCTCGGCATTCATGAGAGGCTCCTTTTTCGTCGTCATGCCCTGAATGCGAATAATACATACAGCCTGTATGTCAAGCGTAGAGCCGACAAAACACGAACTCCGAAGCGGTGAAACGCGCGCTCGCCTGCTGGCCGAGGCCCGTCGCCTGTTCGGCGAGCGCGGCTACGCCGAGGTGGGCACCGAGGAAATCGTTCGGGCTGCCGGGGTAACGCGGGGCGCCCTCTACCACCAGTTCACCGACAAGCGGGACCTCTTCCGCTCGGTCTTCGAGATTGTCGAAGCCGAGCTGACCGAGCGGATCGGGGAGCAGATCGCCCAGTCGGGGGCGCAGGGAGCCCTGGGCGGCCTCGCCGCCGGCGCCGAGCTGCTCATGGACATGATCACCGAGCCGGAGATCAGGAGGATCGTTGCGCTCGACGGGCCCAGCGTGCTGGGCTGGGAGGAGTGGCGCGAGATCATCGAGCGCTACGGCCTGGGACTGATCGTGGCCGCCCTCCAGGCAGCCATGGACGAGGGAGAGGTCTCACCGGCGCCGGTGCGGCCCCTGGCCCACCTCCTGCTCGGGGCAATAGACGAGGGCGCCATGTACGTGGCCTTCGCCGACGACCCCGTCACTGCGCGAGCCGAGACGCTCGCCGCCTGGGAAGCGATCCTCAGGTCACTCGGGACGGGCTGAGCTTCAGCGTGGCCGGGTGATCGCCCGCCAGCAGCCCCCGGCGGCGCGCTGGAGCTCGGCCGGGGTTGCCTTCGTGCCGGCGGCCACGAGCCGCACCGCCGGCGCGACCCCGAGCTCGTAGAGGATCTGGGGAGGGAGGTCGACCAGCAGGGCGGCCATGCCCGGCTCGGTAACGATCTCCGTCAGCGCGCCACCGTTCTCCCCGAGCGGCGCCTCCCGCGCCTTCTCCAGGTACGGGGAGCTCTCGAGCTGGACGAGGAAGCGCGCCCGGTCGGGGTCCTCCTTCAGGTGGCGGTAGATGGCCAGCCACACCGCCGTGAAGCGCTGCTCGGGCGCGAGCCCGGGGTCGGCCGCCTGCATCGCCGCATCGCCCATCTCGGTCTTGGTCTCCACGTAGGTGGCGACGACCAGCTCCTCCTTGGAGGAGTAGTAGGTGTAGGCCGTGCCGGTCGCGACACCTGCCTCCTGGGCCACCGCGCTCATCGCCGCGCCATGGAAGCCGCCCTGCGCCACGAGCGAGCGCAGGGCGCGGCGCACGTCGGCCGCGCGGTCCCGGGTGGCCTGGGGCGCGGCGCTCAAGCGCGGGCCGCGCCCATCACCGCGGCCGGCTCGACGGTCAGCCCGGTCTCGCGCTCGGAGAGCGCCCAGAGCCGGTCGATCGCCTTGTCGAGCCCGACCCGCCGGAGGATCGGCCGGCGCACCGGCGGCCCGGTGTTCATGTAACGCGGAGCAAAGAACTCGCCCCCGTGGGCGTTCGGGTCGGTCGCGGCCCGCAGCTGGGGGAGCGCCCCGTCCGCCGGGCTCATCCCCGTGCGGTGCGCCAGCCAGAGGAAGAACTTCTGCAGTGGCTCGCCGCCTGACTGTTCGACGCTGACCGTCTGCAGGTTGGTGTCGGAGAGGCCCGGGTGGGCGATCAGGCTGGAGGCCGGCGCGCCGGCTTCAGCGAGCTTGTGCTGCAGGCCGATCCCGAAGTGGAAGTTGGCGAGCTTGGACTGGTAGTAGGCCGTCCACGGCTTGTAGCGGCCGTGGAGGTGCGGGTTGTCGGGGTCGGGGCTGCGGCCCAGGTGATGGGCGGTGCTGGTGACCGT
>JBJTJN010000053.1:0-5445 GCA_046095485.1 Actinomycetota bacterium | reverse complement strand
CGCGCACCCCGGCGGCGCGCGCGGCCGGGAACTACCGCGATGATGTGGTGGTGTTCGTGGGCGACACCCCGCGGGACATCGCCGCCGCGCGCGCCGCCGGGGTGCGCGTGGTGGCCGTGACCACCGGCGCGTTCGGGCCCGATGTCCTTGCCGGTGCCGACGGGGTCGCCGACGACCTCACCGGCGCGCTGGGCATCCTCACGGCCTGACCCGCGCCGCCGGTCGCGGTTGTACGCGCGGCGAAGCCCCCGTGCGCCACTTGCTCCCGGTGCACAAGGAGTCGCCGCGCGGCCGTCCATAGCCTCGGCGGTGCAATGGGGAGCCGACCGGCCCCCGCAAAGTTCCCTACGAAGGAGTTGCGCACATGCGCCTGAGGTCACTCCGGATGACAGCGCTGGCAGCGGGAGTGCTGCTGCTCGGCGTTCCCGGCCTGGCCATGGCACAGGACGAGGGACCCACGCCCACCGATATCGCGGTGAACTCGATTTGGGTGGTGCTTGGGGCGATCCTCGTGCTGTTCATGCAGGCCGGCTTCGCGATGCTCGAGATCGGGCTCTCGCGCATGAAGAACGCCGGCGCCGTGGCGGGAAAGATCGTCATCAACCTTTCAATCGCCATCCTGATGTTCTGGGCAACGGGATTCGCCCTGGCATTCGGCGACGGTGATGGGTTCTGGGGCCAGATGGGCTGGTTCCTGAACGCCACCGACGCCTCGGCCGACACCAACTCGCTCGGCCTGAACTCCTTCATGAACGCGATCGGGGCCTACAACATCCCGGTCGAGGCGTTCTTCTTCTTCCAGGTCGTGTTCTGCGCGGTGTCGCTGGCGATCGTCTTCGGCACCATGCTCGACCGCACGAAGTTCATCGGCTACATCATCTTCGCCGTGGTCTTCACGGGGCTGATCTACCCGACCGTCGCCCACTGGACGTGGGGCGGCGGCTGGCTGTACCAGGACGGCTTCCTCGACTTCGCCGGTTCGTCGATCGTGCACCTGCAGGGCGCCACCGCGGCACTCGTGGGCACGTTGATACTCGGGCCACGCATCGGGAAGTTCAAGGACGGCAAGGCCCAGCCAATACCCGGCCACTCGATACCGCTCTTCATACTGGGCGTGATCATCCTGTGGGTGGGCTGGATGGGCTTCAACGCCGGATCCACCCTGGGCGCGGTCGGCCTGAACTTCGCCGACATCGCCGTGAACACCAACCTGGCGGCGGCGGCCGGAGTGATCGGCGCCACCATCGGATCGCTGTTCATGTTCAAGACACTCGACGTGTCGCAGATGGGCAACGGCGCGATCGCCGGCCTCGTGGCCATCACGGCCCCGTGTGCCTTCGTCGACCCGTGGGCCGCCGTGCTGATCGGCTTCATCGCCGGCATCATCGTGCCGCCGCTCGTCGTGCTCATCGACAAGATCCGCGTGGACGACCCCGTCGGTGCCATCCCGGTGCACGGCATCGCCGGCATCTGGGGCACCCTGGCGATCGGCCTGTTCGCGGCCGAGGGCCGCATCGGCGAGCTCGGCGTGAGCACCGGCCTGCTGGTGGGTGGCAGCGCCGAGCAGCTGTGGGTGCAGTTCTACGGCATCGTCGCGACCATCGCATTCACCGGCGCGGCGTCGCTCATCGTGTTCCTTCTCATCAAGTACACGGTGGGCCTGAGGGTGAGCGAGCAGGACGAGCTCGCCGGACTCGACATCGCGGAGCACGGGATGTACGGGTACCCTGAGCAGTTCATCGAGGTGCCCGGCGCCTTCCCCGAAGGAGCACGCGGCATGGACCTGGCGAACCTCGGCGTGCGAACGTCGAGCACGGACTAAGGGGGTTCGGACGTGAAGAAGATCGAGGCGTTCATCCGCCACGAGGCGTTCGAAGAGATCCGCAACCGGCTGTCGGGCATGGGGCTTCCCTCCATGTCGATCAGCGAGGTGAAGGGCTCCGGCCGCCAGGGCGGGTACACCGAGAGCTATCGCGGTGCCAAGGCCACCATCTTCATGCGACCCAAGCTGAAGCTGGAGATGGTGGTGGACGACTCCGATGTGGATCGCGCCGTCGATGTGATCCTCGAGCTGGCCCACACGGGCGAGCCCGGTGACGGCAAGATCTTCATCATCCCGGTGGATGACGCCGTGCGCGTGCGCACCGGGGAGCGCGGGGATATCGTCCTCGCGCCGCATCCCGAGGACGCGGCCTAGCCCATCCTCACCGGAGAGGCCTCATGGGAGCCCCCGTCCACCACGGGCGGGGGCTCCCTGTCGCCTCCCTCGGGCGCCTGCGCCGGCAGCACCAGCGTGAAGCGCGCCCCGCCCCCCGGGGCCTCGGCGGCCGTGAGGTCTCCGCCCAGCGCGCGCGCGAGCGACCGCGCGATGGCCAGGCCGAGCCCGGATCCCACCTGGCCCTCCGGCGTCTCGTCGGAGGTGAACGGCTCGAAGATCGCCTCGCGGCGGGCGGGGTCGATGCCCGGTCCGGTGTCGCACACCTCCACCACCACGCCGCCGTCGGGGAGCGCCACGGCCGACACCGTGACGGTGCCGCCCTCGGGCGTCCACCGGATGGCGTTGTCGATCAGGTTGCCGATCGCCTGCTGCACGCGGCCGGCATCCGTGGTGATCTCCGGCAGGTCGTCGATGTCCGTGGCCAGGTGCACGCCCTTGGCGTCGGCAGCGGACGACAGCGCGTCGGCTGCTGCGCGCAGGGGATCGGCCGCCGGCGTGCGGGCCAGGTGCACGCGGAACCGGTCGGCGTCCATGCGCGCGAGGTCGAGCAGGTCGGTCACCAGCACCTCGAGGCGGTTGGCCTCGGATGCGATGGCCCCGAGGGAGCGCGGCACGGCGTCCTCGGGCACCACGCCGTCGGACAGCGCCAGGGCATGGCCGCGGATCGCGGTGAGCGGGGTGCGCAGGTCGTGCGTGACGCGCATGAGGAACTCACGCGCCATGCGGTCGCGCCGGGCGAGCTGCTGCACCATGGCGTTGAACGATCGCGCCACGGCGTCGAGCTCCTCCGCGCCGCCCTCGGCCACCGTGGCCTGCAGGTCGCCCTCGGCCACCAGGCGCGCCGCCTGCTCGAGGTCGCGCAGGGGGCGCGTGGCCCGGCGGGTTATCCACAACACCAGGCCCACGGCCACCACGAGGCCGGCCAGCACGGCCAGCAGCACCGGGATGATCACGTTGCCCCAGGCCGCCGCGACCTCGGCCTGGGGCCGGGTGAGCACGATGGCGCCCAGGTAGCGGCCGTTCACGAGCACCGGCGCCGCGGCGCCGAAGGTAGGGGTGCGTGCCCCGGTGGGGGTGAACCCGAAGATCTGTGATCCGTCGCGCACGATCAGCTCGGGGTCGAGGTCGCGCGCCACGGTCTCGGGCAGGCCGCCAAAGGGATCGGCGGCGCCGGGGGAGAGGGCCAGCCCCACGTAGTAGAGCTTGGTATCCGGGCCCGCGAGCTCCTCGAGGTTGCCGATGGGCTCGCGAGTGCTGAACTGCTGCCCGGTCTCGAGCGCCGTGGCCGCGCGCTCGGACACGATGCCCGCCACGGCCTGTGCCTGCCGGTTGAGCTCGTCCTTCGCCTGCGTGGTGGCCTGGCCGCGGATGAGCGACACGCCCACCGCGACGAAGAGCACCGCCGCCACGAGCAGCCCGCCGATCGCGCCGAGCGCGATGCGCCCCCAGAGGGTCGCCCACGGCCGCCGGCGTGCCGGCGGCGTGTTCACCGCCGGGCCGGGACCTTGTACCCGGTGCCCCACACGGTCTCGATCGGGCACGCGTCGCCGAGCTTGCGACGCAGCTGGCGCACGTGGACGTCGATCGTGCGGCTGTCACCCAGGAAGGTGTAGCCCCACACCTTCTCGAGCAGCTGCTCGCGGCTCAGCACCAGGCCGCGGGATTGCACCAGGGCGGTGAGCAGGTCGAACTCCTTCGGCGTGAGGGCGACCTCCTCGCCCTTCACGAACACCTCACGCGGTCCCACCTCGATGCGCAGGTCGTCGACCTCGAGCACCGGTGGCATGTCGGCGTCCAGTGCCTCGGCCGGGGCGTCGGCACGGCGCAGCACCGCGCGCACCCGCGCCACCAGCTCGCGGGGGTCGAAGGGCTTGGTCACGTAGTCGTCGGCGCCGAGCTCCAGGCCCACCACCTTGTCCACGGCGTCGTCGCGGGCGGTGAGCATGAGTATCGGCATGCCGCCGCCGCCCTGGCGGATGCGGCGGGTCACCTCGAAGCCGTCCACGCCGGGCAGGTTCAGGTCGAGCAGCAGCAGGTCGGGGCGCTGCCTCTCGATGCTCTCGAGCGCGTCGTCCCCGCGCTCCGCGATCTCCACCCGGAAGCCGGCCGCCTCGAGGTACATCTTCGCGAACGAGGCGATGTTCGGCTCGTCCTCCGCGATCAGGATGAACGGCTGTTCGTCGGTGGAGGCCATGGCGTCCGCCAAGGTTACCCCCGGGCCGGGCGCGGTGTCTGCCGCAGGGGGAGCGTGAGGGGCCTGAGCGGCCACGTCTGAGCCGGCTGGCTGTTCACGCGGAAGGTGCCCACGCCGTCGAGCCGCACGGTTCCCGTGCCGGTGATCGAGAGCGTCACGTTGCCCTCGCCGCGGAACGACGCTACGAGGTCACGTCCCTCGATGGAGAACATCTCGCGGGCCGACGGCCGGAACGCGAGCCTGCGCGGTGCGTTGCGGATGTCGGCTGGTGCACCGCCTCGCGGCTGCGGCCTGAGCAGTACGCGCCCGTCGGCGATCACGCGGCCGTCGCCCGCACGGTCGGTGACCCGCACCTGCATTCCGCCCACGTCGCCGAAGGCCAGGAAGTTGCCGGTCACCCGCACGTCACCGGCGCCATCCACGTAGATCTGGCCGCCCGCCGTGCGCTGCAGCGCCGTGTGCGCGGGCGCGTCGTCGGGCGCCCCCCGGGGGTGCGCGGCCACGAGCGCAGGCGCCGATGCGATGGCCGCCGTGGCGGCGATGATGGCGAGGAAACGGATCACGCCCCAATGGTTCCTCGCCGGCGCGTGCTGCGCGAGGGGCAGGACGTAAGGGCTTTGTTAGCCCTTTCGGCTGCTAGGGCTCGAGATTTATGCCCTCTTCCACCTTCACGGGCGCCTGGACGGGCTCCTCGATGGCCGCGGTCTCCTCCACGGGAGCCGCGGGCGTGGCGGCCTCGGCAGCCGGGGCCGTCTCCCCCTCGGGCACGGGGCGCGGGCCGTCGCCCATGTAGGCCCAGATGATCTCGCCGCAGTCCGGGCACGACGGCAGCGTGCCGCGGTTACTGATGCGGAACTGGCACGTGACGCAGGCGAAGATGCCGGGCACCTTCTGCCCCGCGTGGTAGCAGGGCTTGCCGAGGCGCTGCTCGGCCTGCTGCGCGCCCTGCGCGGGCGTGAGCTTCGCGCCCTGCTTGCCCGCCGTCTTGCCCGGCCCCTGGGTGGGTCCGCTTGTGCCCATCGCCTTACCCCCG
>JBJTJN010000052.1:0-22050 GCA_046095485.1 Actinomycetota bacterium | reverse complement strand
GGGTCATGCTTCTCTACGTGCTCCTCATGGCACGCGGCTTCGCAATCGCAACGGCTGCCCGCGACGGCATCTCGAAGCTGCTCGCCGGGGGGCTCGGCGCGGGGCTGGGACTGCAGGCCGTCATCATCATCGGGGGAGTCGTGCGACTCGTCCCGCTCACGGGAGTTACCCTGCCCTTCATGTCGTACGGCTGTTCGAGCGTGTTGGTGAACTTCTGCATCGCGGCGATCCTGCTGGTGATCAGCAACAGATCGCGCCAGGGGCTGGTTGAGGCCGTGCGGGGGGTGCCCGCCACGTGAACAAGTCGATCCGCACCCTCTACATCGCGCTGGCGTCGGCCTTCGCCCTGCTGGTGGTGATGCTGGGCTACTGGCAGGTGGTGGCGGCCGGCGGGCTCGACGAGCGCGCCGACAACCCCTACAAGCTCGAGAAGCAGCGCCTGGTGGACCGCGGCCGCATCATCTCGGCCGACAAGATCGTGCTGGCCGAGAGCGTGGCCTATCGCGAGAAGGGCAAGAAGTACTACCGGCGCTACTACCCGCAGGGGTCGCTGGCCAGCCAGGTTGTGGGCTACGCCACGCCGCAGCAGGGGGCCACGGGCCTCGAGCAGCAGTACAACCGCTACCTCGCGGGCAGCTACGGCACCGGGGCGATCCTCGACCGGCTGCGGGAGGAGACCAAGGACGGTGCCGACATCCGCCTCACGCTCGACACCCGCGTGCAGAAGACCGCCGAGGCGCTGCTGTCGGGCCGCAAGGGCGCGGTGGTGGCGATACAGCCCAAGACGGGAAAGGTGCTGGCGGTGGCATCATCTCCCACGTTCGACCTCAACCAGGTGACAAGCGACTTCGCCTCCATCCGCAAGGAGTCCGACGCCCCGCTCCTCAACCGCGCGACCGCCGGCCTCTACCCGCCGGGCTCCACGTTCAAGGTGGTCACCGCCACCGCGGCACTGGCCAGCGGCAAGTGGTCGGCGTCGTCCACCTTCGACGACAAGGGCGTCTACGTGGTGGATGGCAAGCCCATCTACAACTCGGGCAAGTCGAAGTTCGGCCTCCACAACCTCACGGATGCGCTCACCTTCTCCATCAACACGACATTCGCGCAGATCGGCGACACCCTCGGCGGCCGCAAGCTCGGGGGCGAGATGAACCTGTTCGGATTCGGCCGTCCCACCGAGATCGACCTGCCCTCCGGGGAAGTCGCCACGTCGGGCAGGTACCGTGACGGGAAGCTGCTCCCCAATGACCAGCGCGATGAGGACGCATCCCGCATCGCGATCGGACAGGAGAACCTGCAGGTGACGCCACTCCAGATGGCCATGGTGGCCGGCGCGATCGCCAACGGCGGGCGCATGATGCGCCCGTACCTGGTGCGGCGGGTCATCACCCCGGACGGCGTGGTGGTGAAGCAGCAGCGCCCCGAGGAGGTCGATTCGGTGTCGAGCGCGTACATCGCATCCGAGGTGGGCCGCATGATGCAGAGCGTGGTGTCCGAGGGAACGGGAACGCGGGCGGGCCTGGCAGGCCTGTCCATCGCCGGCAAGACCGGTACGGCGGAGACCGGTGACCCCGAGCGCAACCAGGCGTGGTTCATCGGATACGCGCCGGCAGACGACCCCGAGGTGGCGGTGGCCGTGGTGATCGAGGACACCTCCGGCACGGGCGGCACCGAGGCCGCCCCGGTGGCCGGCGAGGTGATGCGCACCGCGCTGTCGGTCGGCCCGGTGCCCGGGGAGCCCATCTCATGACCATCGGTCCCGGCAGCGAGCTGGGCGAGCGCTACGAGCTCGGCCACCAGATCGGCAGCGGCGGCATGGCCACCGTGTACCTGGCCTACGACACCGTGCTCGACCGCGAGGTGGCGGTGAAGGTGCTGGCCGAGCGGTTCGCCGCCGACCAGGCGTTCGTCGAGCGCTTCCGGCGCGAGGCATCGGCGGCCGCGGGCCTGAACCACCCGAACATCGTGGCGGTGTACGACCGCGGCGAGGCCGAGGGCACGTACTACATCGTGATGGAGTACCTGTCCGGCCCCGACCTCAAGAAGGTCATCCGCGACCAGGGCCCGCTCGACCCCGCGGTCGCGGTGGACAACGCCCTGCAGATCCTCTCGGCGCTCACCGCGGCGCACGCGGCGGGAATCATCCACCGCGACATCAAGCCCCAGAACGTCATGGTGGGAGAGGACGGCCGCCTGCGCGTGGCCGACTTCGGCATCGCGCGCGCCGACGCCGACCAGCAGATGACCGAGGCCGGGTCGGTGATCGGCACGGCCCAGTACCTGTCTCCCGAGCAGGCCCAGGGCGAGGAGACCACCGCCGCCAGCGACACCTACGCCGTCGGCATCGTGCTGTACGAGATGCTCACGGGGCGCGTGCCGTTCGACGGCGATCGCCCGGTGACCGTGGCGATGAAGCAGATCAACGAGCCCCCGGTGCCCCCGCGGGTGTTCGTGCAGGACATCCCGCCCGACCTCGACGCCGTGGTGCTGAAGGCGCTGTCCAAGCGCCCGGAGGACCGCTACCAGTCGGCCGAGGAGTTCACCGCGGCGCTGCTCGACGTTCGCGCGGGCATGCCGGGCAACCAGCAGTCCACGCTCATCCTCACCGCGCCGACGGCCACCGCAGGGGCGGCCGCGGCGGCGACCACGGAGACCGCAGTCATGGCAGAGCCCGCACGAGGCGGACGCGGAGGCAACGGGCGCGGAGGGGGGCGCGGCACGAAGAAGGGCGGCGCCAACCGGCCGGCCATGTGGGGCATCGCCGCCGTGATCATCGCGGCCATCGCCGTGGCCCTGGCCCTGGCGCTCACGCGCGGCGGCAGCGACATGATCGCCGTGCCCGACGTCGCGGGCTTCGATGCGCCGGCCGCATCGCGCGCCATCACCGACGCCGGGCTCACGCCCGCGCAGCGCACCCAGGCCAGCGACACCGTGCAGCTCGGCGTGGTCATCGGCACGCAGCCCGAGGCCGGCACCGAGGTGGCCAAGCAGTCCACCGTGACGATCCTGGTGTCATCCGGACCCGCCCAGGTGACCGTGCCCAACGTGGTGGGCAAGGCGGTGGAGGATGCCCAGGCCACGCTCGAGAAGGCCGGCTTCGATGTGACCACCGAACAGGTGGACAGCGACAAGGAGATCGGCACCGTGGTGCGCCAGGCGCCCAGAGCCGGCTCGCAGGCCGGATCGGGCGACACCATCACGCTCTACGTGAGCAAGGGCGTCACCAAGGTCACCGTGCCCGACGTCACGGGCAACGACATCGATGCCGCGCGCAGCTCGCTCGCCAGCGCCGGGCTCGAGGTGGGAAGCGTCACCGAGGACGACGGCACGTCGGGCCTCAGCCCCGGCACGGTCACGGGCCAGGACCCCTCTGGCGGCGCATCCGTGGCCAAGGGATCGTCGGTGGACCTCATCGTGGCGGCATCAGGCGGCAGCAGCGTGCCGGACGTCACCGGCAGCGACTCCAGCACCGCGCGGTCCAAGCTCGAGAGCCTCGGGTTCAACGTGAGCACGGCCGAGGTGGAGAGCACGCAGCCGGCGGGCATCGTGGTGGACCAGGACCCCAGCGGCAGCTCGCAGGTGCCCGCCGGCAGCACCGTCACCATCTACATCTCCAGCGGCTCATCCGGCGGCGGCTCATCCGGCGGCGGCTCATCGGGCGGTGGCTCATCGGGCGGCGGATCCTCGGGCGGCGGCTCTCAGCCCCCGGCCCCGTCGCCCAGCGGCGGGTCATCGGGCGGCGGCTCCGGTGGCGGATCCCAGCCGCCTCCACCCGGTTGATGAACATCGCCGTGCTGGGCGGCGGGCGCAGCAGCGAGCACGACGTCTCGCTGGCGTCGGCCGCCTCGGTGGCGCAGGCCGTCGACCATGACCGCTACCAGGTGCTGGAGGTCACCATCGACCGCGATGGCGCCTGGTCGCTGGGTGGCCAGGCCGTGGCGCTGGTGCCCGCGGCCGGTGACCAGGCCTGGCTCATGCCGCTCACCGGTGATGGGGCCCCGCGCGAGATCGACCTGGTGTTCCCGGTGCTGCACGGCCCGTGGGGCGAGGACGGCACGGTGCAGGGACTCTGCGAGACGGTGGGCGTCCCGTACGTGGGCGCCGACGTCGCCGCCAGCGCCACCGGCATGGACAAGGCGATGTTCCACGTGCTGGCCACCGCCGCGGGAATCCCCCGCGTGCAGACGCTCATCCTCACCCACCGCGAGTGGCTCGACGACGCCACGGGCGTGCGCGACCGCGTGGCCCGCGAGATCGGCTACCCGGCCTTTGCCAAGCCCGCGCGGCTGGGATCGAGCTTCGGCATCAGCCCGGTGCCCGACGAGGATTCCCTCGGCCCCGCCCTGCAGCTGGCGTTCGCGCACGACGACAAGGCGCTGGTGGAGCGCCGCGCGATGGGCCGCGAGGTGGAGGTGGGGCTGCTCGGAAACGACGACCCGCACGCCTCGCCCCTCGGGGAGATCATCCACGGGAACGACTGGTATGACCACGACGCCAAGTACCGCGAGGGCGGCATGCGGCTCGAGGTCCCGGCCGATGTGCCGCCCGGCGTGCAGGACCACGCTCGCGAGCTCGCCGTGCGGGCCTGGAAGGCCATCGGCTGCAGCGGGCTGGCCCGCGTGGACTTCTTCCTCGAGGGCGACGACCTCTACGTGAGCGAGATCAACACGATCCCGGGCTTCACGTCCACCAGCGTGTGGGGACGCCTCATGGCCGGCGACGGCTTCGAGTACCCCGAACTGGTGCAGCGGCTGATCGACCTGGCGCTGGGGCGCCACGAGTCGCGCCGCGCCTACCGGGGCTGACCCCCGGTGTGAACCCCGGTGTCAGGCACTTAACCTTCCCCGCCATGCGATCGGGACGCAGACAGGCCGCGCCATCAGCGGAGAAGGTTAAGTGCCTGACACCGGGGTAGGCGATCTCGTCATCGGGGTGGTGGCCGACACCCATGTCGGGGAGTTCCTCGACGAGCTCCCGGCGTGGGTGCTTGATGCGCTCGCGGGGAGTGACCTCATCCTTCACGCGGGTGACCTGTCCGATGGCTCGGTGATCCCCGCGCTCGAGCAGATCGCCCCGGTGGTGGCGGTGCGCGGCGACCACGACCTGCCCGACGCGCCGCGGCTGCCGGCGCGGGTCATCGCGGCCATCGGGGGCCGGCGCATCGGGCTGATCCACGGAAAGCGGCGCAGCACGGACGCGCTGGTGGTGGCCGCGCACGCCGCGGCGGGGCACCGCATCGGGTGGGATGCCGGCCGCGTGCGCGCAATGGCCCGGGCGTTCCGCGGCTACCGAGTGGATGCCGTGGTGTTCGGGCACTGGCACGAGGCGGTCACCGCGCACGTGAGCGGCGTGCTGGTGTTCTCGCCGGGGGCCGTGTGCCCATGGGGAAGCCTGGAGGGCGGTCGTGCACCGCGTGCCGGGGCCGCCGGGGTGGCCGACCGCCTGGTGCGCCGCTACCGCGAGCAGCTGGGGCCCCACGCCATGCGGCCGTCGGTGGGGCGCCTGGTCATCGACGCGAGGGGAGTGCGTGCAGACGTGCTGCTCGCACCCTGAAGAGCGTTGCCCGGACCGAAGCGCCTCGGCTCGCCTCGCCGCCAGGGGTGCGTGCTCAGCTCCTCCTCGCCCGCGGATGCGCGCGGTCGAAGTCGTCCTTCAGGTGGCTGGCGGTGATGTGCGTGTACACCTCGGTGGTGACCGGGCTGGCATGCCCCAGGTGGGCCTGCACGTAGCGGATGTCCACGCCGGCCTGCACCAGATGTGTGCCGCACGAGTGGCGAAGCGCATGCGGGAACACCCTCACGCCCTCCGACACCAGGCCGGCCACGTCGGCCACGCGGTGGACCTCGCGCCAGACGTCCGACCTGCCGATGCGCCGGCCGCGGTTGCCCAGGAACACCGCGTCGGCGTCGCGGTGACGTGACTGGTCGGGGCGGGGCTTCACATCGCGGGCGCGAAGTTCGGGACGCCCCGTGGCCAGGTAGCGGCGCAGGGCATCGTGGGCCACCTGCGGAACGGCCACCGCGCGGTGCTTGCCGCCCTTGCCCAGCACGATCACGTAGGGATCATCAGGGTCGTCCAGGTGCAGCGCCGACACGTCGAGGCCCGCCGCCTCGGTGGCGCGCAGCCCGCAGCCGTAGAGCACCTCGATGAGCGCGCTGGCGCGCAGCCCTTCGGGCCCGGGCAGCGCGGCGGCGGTGTCGCACATCCTGCGCATCTGCGACGGCGAAAGCGCCGCGACCTCGCGCGACAGGCTCTCCTGGCTGCGCGACGCCATGGCGGGCGGGCGCAGGTCGTCCACCGGGTTCGGCAGGTCGAGGGCCCGCGACCACCAGCGGCAGAAGGCCCGCACGGCCGCCACGCGTCGGGCGCGACTGGACGGCCGGCCGTCGAGGCGGTCGCGCCAGTCCTGCCACCAGCCGGATGGAATCGCGGCCATCTGCTCGGCCGCCCGGCGTGCCACGGGGTCGGCCTCCACGCCGAAGGGCGGCGCCTCGGCATCTGATGCCGGCACGCCCAGGGCATCGCCCAGCAGGGTGAGGTCGCGCCCGTAGGCGGCGCGGGTGTTGGCGCTGCCGCGCGTGGCCACGAACGCCGCGGCGAGCGCCCGGTAGCCCTGGGCGTCCACCAGGGCGCTCATCCGCGCGGGTGCGCCTGGCGCAGGGTCTTCTGCATGGCCTTGGTGGTGACGCCCGTGTAGCGCTCGGTGGTGGCCAGGCTGGCGTGCCCGAGGAACTCCTGCACCACGCGCAGGTGCGCGCCGCCGGTTCCGCCCGGGCCCTCGAGCATGTGCGTGGCGGCCGCGTGCCGCAGCAGGTGCGGCCCTCCGGTGCGCCCCAGCGACTCGAGCATGCGATGCACCACCCGGTACACCGAGCTGCCGTCCATGGGCGCGCCGCTTCGCGACAGGAACACACAGGCGCGCGCTGCCGCGGTGAACCCCGCCATCGCGGCGAGCCGGGGGCGTCCTTCATCGAGCCACTGGCGCAGGGCGTCCACGCACGGCTCGGTCATGGGCACGGTGCGCGAGTGCCCGCCCTTGCCCACCACCGCGAGGGTCTCGTGCTCGAAGTCGAGGGATGAAAGCACCAGGTCGCAGGCCTCCTGCCGGCGCAGGCCGCTGCCATAAAGCACCTCCACCAGGGCCCGATCGCGAATGGCCAGCGCCCGCGCGGTGGAGCGCGGAGGCGCCTCGTCAATCACGCGCGCGGCATGCTCGGCAAGCGCTGCGGCGTCATCCTGCGACAGCCGCGGCACGGGGGCGCGCTCGGCACGGGGGGCATCCACCAGCGACGCCGGGCAGCGCCCGCGCGGGAAGTATGGATACAGCCACTCGCGCAGCGAGGTGAGGGCCCGGCGCTGGGTGGATGCCGCCCATCCGATGTCGCGCAGGGCTGCTTCGAGCATGGATGGCGTGATGTCGGCGGGACCGGCCACCCCGCGCTCCGAGAGCCACGTGGCCACCCGCCGGCAGTCGCGCACGTACCCGGCGCGCGACTCCGGGGCCAGCGCGCGGGCGCGACCGCCCTGGCGCGAGAGGCGCTCATCGAGGTCGCGCAGGGAGTCCTCCCATGGGGCGGGCAGTGCCATGCAGTTATGTTCGCCGCCCGGGAGCGGCTGCCCTCCACCCGGCGGGGCCAGGGCGGGCCGAGGGCAGGGCCAGGGCAGGGCTAGGGCGTGCCCTCCAGGCCGATCTCGGACACGTAGGCCCGGTAGCCGCTGCCCTGGGCGTTGGGCGGCAGGTCGGTGATCCAGAAGGTGTACGTGCCCGACGCGGGGCCGTCGCCCAGCGCCACCTGCTGCGCGCCGTCCTCGAACGTGCCCCGCCCCACCACCCGTGCCTCGGGCCCGGGCTCCCCGGCGATCACCTCGAATGCGCCGCCGGTGCCCTTGGTGGTGACCACCAGCCGGCGCGCCACCGCAGGCGAGTCGAGGTTCAGCGCCAGCCCCACGCCGTCCTTGAGCCCGCCGAAGTCGGGGGTGGCGTAGCGCTCCGTGCGCCACGACGTGGCCTCGTTGCCGTCGTACGCCAGCGGCACCTCACCGGGCATCTCGCGGCCCTCGCCGCCGGGATCGGCATCGGTCACCGACGCCAGCTGCAGCGGCTGCATGCCGGTCATGATGGCCCCGCCGCCGCCCGCGCCACCACCGGACGCGCCGCCAGACCCTCCCGGCGACACGGCCTCGGTACCGCCGGTGGTCACCACCACCGCAGCGGCCGCCCCTGCGCCCAGCACCAGCACGCCGGCCACCACGGCCGGCCAGCGCCGGCGTCGCTGCGCCGTGGCGATCACCGCCGGGCCATCGCCTGTGCCCTGCGCCCCCACCGGGGCCAGCACGCCGGTGGCCGCCTCGTCGGGAGGGTTCGCCGGAGCGAGGCGGCCGGTGTCGGCATCGGCCGCGGCCACCTCGGCGGGGATCACCGGCATGGCGGCGGTGGCGCCTGCGGGAACGTCGATGAGCGCGTCGGCCATGTCGAGGGCCGACGCGAACCGCGCGTCGGGGTCCTTCTCGCATGCGCGCATCACGATGGATGCCAGGTATGCGGGCACCTCCGGGCGCGCCTCGCGCGGGTCGGGCATGGGGTCGCGCACCTGGCGCAGCGCCACGCCCATGGGGGTGTCGGCCGGGAAGGGCAGCTCGCCGGTGAGCGACTCGTACAGCACGATGCCCAGCGCATAGACGTCCGTGCGCCCGTCCACGCCCAGGCCACGGGCCTGCTCGGGCGCCAGGTAGTCGCTGGTGCCCAGCACGGTGCCGGTGCGGGTGAGGCCGTCCTGCATGCCGTCGAGCAGGCGCGCGATGCCGAAGTCGGTGAGCTTGGCCACGCCCGACTCGGTGACCAGCACGTTGTGCGACTTGATGTCGCGATGCACCACGCCCGACCGGTGCGCGAGCTCGAGCCCGCGCGCCACCTGGCTGGCGATGGATGCCGCCTCGGCGGGGTCGAGCGCGCCGCGCTGGCGGATGAGCGCCTTGAGCGTGACGCCATCAACCAGCTCGAAGACGATGTAGGGCCCGTCCCCCGCCCCGGCGTCCTGATCGAGCATGCGCACGATGCAGGGGTGATCGAGCCGCGCCACCACATCGGCCTCGCGGCGAAACCTCACGAGAAGGTCGGGATCGTCCTGCACGCGGGGGTGCATCAGCTTCACCGCCACCACCGCGCCGGTATCGTCGTCCACGGCCCGCCACACGGTGGCCATGCCACCGCTGCCGATGGGCCGCTCGAGCCGGTACCGCCCGCCGATGAGGTCCCCTGCCGCGGTCACGGGCGCAGGTAGGTCGCACGCACGCCTGCACGGTAGAGGCAGCGCGTGACGTCGCAGTGCCGGAGTGTCCGGCGCGCACCTGCCACATCGGCGCCCCCGGTGGTCATGGCGCTGGTACGGTCGCCCCATGGCGACCCACACGATCCTGATCGTGGAGGACGACCCGGCGATCGCCGACTCGGTGGCCTACCACCTCGGCCGCGCGGGCCATCGCACCCTCACGGCCGCCGACGGGGCCACCGGGCTGCGGCTGTTCAAGCGCGAGCGCCCCGACCTGGTGGTGCTCGACCTCATGCTGCCGCAGCTCGACGGCTGGCGGTTCACCGAGGAGGTGCGCGGGGATGATCCTGACGTGCCCATCATCATGTGCAGCGCGCGCACCAGCGAGCACGACCGCGTGCACGGCCTGGAGATCGGTGCCGACGACTACCTGATCAAGCCGTTCTCGATGAAGGAACTCGTGGCGCGCGTGGCAGCCCAACTGCGCAGGCGCGACAAGGAGCGCGGGCGGGTGGAGCAGGGGCCCATCGAGGCCGCCGGCCTGGTGATCGACCCCGACCAGGTGCAGGCGTTCGCCGGCGGGCAGAGCGTGGGGCTGACGGCCCGCGAGTTCGAGGTGCTGCTGGTGCTGGCGAAGGCGGGCGGCAAGCCGCTCGCGCGCAACAAGATCTACCGCGAGGCCTGGGGCTACGAGATGATGGCCGGCGACAGGTCGGTGGACGTGTTCGTGAGGAAGGTGCGCCAGAAGCTGCGGGCGGCGATTCCCGATACCGAGTTCGTCATCACCCACTATGGCGTGGGCTACCGGTTCGACCCGGGGGGCACGGGCGGCGAGTGATCCGCCCGGCCCCCGCGCGGCCGATCAGTTCCCCGCCATCTCCTCCACCTCGCCCGGGCCACGCAGCGATCGGATGAGCCAGTAGATGACGCCGCCGATGGCACCCCCGAGGAGCGGGCCGATGATGTAGATCCAGAGGTCGGTGGCATCCTGCGTGTAGATGGCCGGGGCGATGGAGCGAGCCGGGTTGAACGACCCGCCCGAGATCGGCCCCACCACCGTGGCGGCGGTGAAGATGAACCCGCCGATGGCGATCGGCGCCAGGATGCCGCTCCACGGTGCCTTGTCGGTGGCCACCGCGCTGATGACGATCACGAAGAGCGCCGTGAAGATGATCTCGATGGCCACGGCGGTTCCCATCCCGATGCCGTCCCCGGGGTGATTCACGAGGGCGTCCTGCACGGCCGACGAGTAGATGGCGTATGCAGCGCCCATGGCGCAGAAAGCGCCGATGAGCTGCGCGATCCAGTACCCGATGAGCTCCGACCACGGGAACTGCCGCCCGCTGGCGAGGCCGAGCGTGACCGCCGGGTTGAAGTGCCCGCCCGAGATGTGACCGAAGGCGAAGATCATGAGGGCGAGGCCCAGGCCGAATCCGGCCGCCACGCCCCCGGTGCCGATGGACCCCGGCAGCAGCACGGCCGCGGCGATGCCGGAGAATCCGAAGAGGAAGAAGCCGAAGGTGCCGAGCGCCTCCACGATCATGCGCTTCCAGTAGGGGTACGTCACGGGATGACTCCTGCGATTGGGACACGAACGCTGCGCGGCACGTGAGGCCGCGTCCTCGCTTTCGCCGTGCGCACCCGGAATCCCCCGTGCGCGCAGGGCGCGGACCGGGCCGCAGGTCGTTGAGACCCGGCCTGCTGCTCCGCTAAGGTGCCGCGGCCACCTGGCGGGGTGCCCGAGTGGTCAAAGGGAGCGGTCTGTAAAACCGTCGGCTCTGCCTACGAAGGTTCAAATCCTTCTCCCGCCATCTGGAACCGGAGCCCGGCCGTCGCGCCGGGTTCCGTCGTTCAGGCAGACGGGATGCGCGTGACGACCAGTTTGGGGTAGGTCATCTCCATCGCCGCGGCCGCCGGGCCCTCGCGTGCGTCGCCCGATCCGCGCCTGCCGCCATAGGGCATGTGGTCGGCGCGGAAGGTGGGGGTCTCGTTGATCACCACGCCGCCGAAGTCGAGGCGCCGTGCCCAGGCCATGGCGCGGTCCACCCGGCCGGTGAAGATGCCGGCCTGCAGCCCGAGGGGGCTGTCGTTGGCGATGTCGATGGCGTCGTCCAGGCGGTCGTACACGCACACCGCGATCACCGGGCCGAACACCTCATCGCGCATCACGCGGGCGAAGGGAGCCACGCCGTCGAGCACCGTGGGCGCGATCATCGCCGGGCCATCGGGCAGGCGATCTCCGCCACGCACCACGCGCGCCCCCAGCTGCGTGGCCTCGGCGATCCACTCGAGCACGCGATCGGCCGACTCGGAGTCGATCACCGGGCCCACGTCCGTGGCCTCATCCAGGGGGTCGCCCACCACGAGGGCATCCACCAGGGGCAGCAGCTCGTCCATGAGGGCGTCGTGCGCCTGGCGGTGCACCAGCACCCGCTGCACCGAGATGCACGACTGCCCGGCGTGGGTGAAGGCGCTGCCGGCGATGGCCCGGGCGGCCAGTGGAAGGTCGGCGTCGTCCTGCACGATCACCGGGGTGGCATTGCCGAGCTCGAGCGCCACGCGGATGTCGGGGCGCGCCGCACGGATTGCCCAGCCCACGGTGCTGCTGCCCGTGAACGACACCATCGACACGTCAGGGTGCGCGGCAAGGGGCTCCCCCGCCACGCCGTCGCCCAGCACCCAGCCCAGCATTCCCACGGGCAGCCCGGCCTCGCGCAGGATCGCGGCCAGGGCCAGGCCCGACAGCGGGGTGCGCCCCGCCGGCTTCAGCACCACCGGCGCGCCCACGGCCACGGCAGGGCCGAGCTTGTGGGCCACCAGGTTGAGCGGGAAGTTGAACGGCGTGATGGCGGCGATCACCCCCACCGGCTCGCGCACGGTCATGCCCACCAGCCCGACGCCGGAGTCGGCGGCGTCCATGGGGATCACCTCGCCGGCCAGCGTGCGTGCCACCGCGGCCGAGAACGTGAGGGTGTCCACGCAGCGCGCCACCTCGCCGCGGGCCTGCGTCATCGGCTTGCCCGCCTCGGCGGCGACCACCACGGCAAGGACGTCGGCGCGCTCCGCCACCAGGGCGGCTGCCCGGTCGAGAATGCGCGCGCGCTCCGACGCCGGGGGCGCGGTGCCGAGCGCGGCCTTCGCCGCGGCCACCGCCTGGTCCACGGCGTCCTCGCCCGATATCGCCACGCGGGCGATCTCCTGGCGGTCGTACGGCGAGACCACCGGCTGCTCGCCGAGCGATGGCAGCTCGTCATCCCCGGCCATCGCCACGCGGGGGATCCATGCGGGTACGTCGATGCGTGCCATGCCCGGCAGGCTACCGTTGCCGGCATGGCCCCCCTGCTGCCGGATGAGATCGCACCCGACCCGCCCCGGGTGCTGGCCGCGTGGATCGACGAGGCCCGGGCCACCGCGCAGCCCCAGGCAACGGCCATGACGCTCGCCACCGCGGCGGCGGACGGACGTCCCTCGGCGCGCATGGTGTTCGTGCGCGGGTGGGGACCCGGTGGCATCGACTGGCTCACCGACGCCAGCTCGCGCAAGGCACGCGAGCTGGCCACGCGTCCGGACGCCGCCGGGGTGTTCTTCTGGGCAGGGCTCGGGCGCCAGGTGCGCGTGGAGGGACCGGTGCGCCTGCTGCCCGACGACGAGCTGGCCGCGTACTTCGCCCGGCGGCGACCGGAGACCCGCCTGGCGGCCCGCGCATGGCGGCAGGGCGAGCGATTGGGATCGCGTGCCGACCTGCATCGGCGCATGGCCGCCGTGCGCGCCGCCGGCGACGCCGAGGGCGTGCCCGACGGCTGGATCGGCCAGCGCCTTGAGCCGCGCGCGATCGAGTTCTGGCAGGAGGACCCCGACGGACTGCACGACCGGCTGCTGGCCGTGCGGGGGGCAACGGGCTGGACCGTGGAGCGACTCGCCCCCTAGGCGCGCCGATGCCCTCCCTGCGCACGGGCGCGGCTTCACATCGGTTAAGTGCCTGACACCGGGTAGGCTCCTCGCACAACGCCATGGGCGGTGGTGAGGGAAGCCGGTGCGATTCCGGCGCGGTCCCGCCACTGTGACCGTGAGCGCCGCCGCCGGGGCCTACGGGGTCCGACCACTGGGGAGTCTCCCCGGGAAGGTGCGGGGGCGCGATGACCGGGAGCCAGGAGACCTGCCTCCGCCTTGGCACCACGACCTTCGAGGACTGAGGTGACGGTGCGCGGGAATCCCCCGGGGATCCCACATGACGCGACCCCTGCCGCCGGCGATGCCGTGGCGCACGTGCGTGCGCTGGCGTTTTCGTACGGCGAGTCCGGCCGGGCCGCGCTCGATCGCGTCGACCTCGAGGTGCGGCCCGGCGAGGTGCTGGTGCTCGAGGGCCCCTCGGGCGGCGGCAAGAGCACCCTGCTACGCGCGCTGGCCGGCCTGGTGCCCGACTTCCACGGCGGCGCGGTGTCGGGGCAGGTGGAGGTGATGGGCCACGACGCCCTCGCCACGCCCCCGGCCGGCCTGGGGGGCGCAGTGGGCATGGTGTTCCAGGACCCCGAGGCCCAGGCGGTGCTCGGCACGGTGGAGCGCGACGTGGCCTTCGGCCCGCAGAACGCCGGGCTGCCCGCCGACGAGATCGCCCGACGGGTTGACCGCGCGCTGCACGACTCCGGGGCCACCCACCTGCGTGGGCGCCGCATCGACGAGCTGTCGTCGGGTGAGCGCCAGCGGGTAGCCATCGCGGGCGTGCTGGCGCGCGAGCCGCGCCTGCTGCTGCTCGACGAGCCCACGTCGCAGCTCGACTCCGCGGCGGCCGCCGCGCTGGCATCCACACTGCGCGGCCTGGCCGACCGGGGCACGGCGGTGGTGGTGGCCGAGCACCGGGCCGAGCGCGTGCGGCCCATCGCCGATCGCGTGCTGGCGGTGTGCTGCGGGCAGGTGGGCGCCCCCGCCCCCGACGAGCCCGTGGAGTGCGCCCTGCCGCCCTGCGAGGCCATGGGGCCGCCCGCCCTGCGCATGGAACGCGTGGTTGCCGGGCATGACCGACGCCCCGTGCTGCGCGATGCCTCGCTGGTGCTGGTGCCCGGCCGCGTCACCGCCCTGGTGGGCCCGAACGGCAGTGGCAAGAGCACGCTGCTGCGCACCCTCGCCGGGCTCCACTGCCCGGAGTCGGGGCTCGTGATGCTGGGCGACGACGACGTGTCGGCGCTACCCCCCGAGGCGCGGTTCCCCAGGCTCGGCATGGTGCCGCAGGACCCGGGCCGCCACCTGCTCACCGAGAGCGTGGGCGATGAGATCGCCCTGGCCCTCAGGTCGATGGGCATGCCCGAGGGCGAGCACGCATCGCGCGTGGCCGATGTTGCCGTGGCGCTCGAGCTGGACGCCATGCTCGACCGCCACCCCCTCGACCTCAGCGTGGGGGAGCGCGAGCGCGTGGCCCTTGCGGCGATACTCGTGGCCAATCCGGGCGTGCTGGTGCTGGATGAACCCACGCGCGGCATGGACCCCCTCCGCAAGCGCGCGCTCGCGCAGATCATCCGGGCGCGCGCAGCCGCGGGATGCGCCGTGCTGGTGGCCACCCACGACGGACCCTTCGCAGTGGCGGCCGCCGACGAGGTGCTCGAGATGGTGCACGGCGACGCCGTGCCCACCGGGCTGCCGCCCACCGCGCTGCTGGCCGCGTGACGCCATGAGCGCGGCCGCCGTGGTGATCCTCGCCAGCGTGGCGATCCTGCTGGTGGGCTGGGCGGCATGGGAACGCGGATCGACCGGCCCGAAGATGCTGGCGCTCACCGCCACCCTCGGTGCCGCCACGGCTGCCGGGCGCGTGCTGTTCGCGGCGGTGCCGTCGGTGAAGCCCGTCACCACCATGTGCCTGGTCGCCGGGGCCGCGCTCGGCGCGCGCGCCGGAATGGCCGTGGGCGCCCTCGCGGCACTCATCTCCAACGCCTTCCTGGGCCAGGGCCCGTGGACCCCCGCCCAGATGCTGCTCTGGGGCGCCGTGGGTGCCAGCGGGGCGCTCTTCCGCCCGGCAACCCGCACCCGCATCGGGCTCGCCTGCATCGCCGGGGCCTGGGGCTTCGCCTTCGGCTGGATGATGAACCTGTGGTTCCTCGCCACCTTCGGCCCGGAGGTCTCGTGGGCGGCCTTCATCACCGCCTGCATCGCCAGCGCATGGTTCGACATCGCCGCCGCCATCGGCAACGTGGTCTTCGCGCTGATCATCGGCCCGGCGCTCTACCGCCTGCTCGCGCGCTATGCCGCGCGCGTGAGGGTCACCCGCGCCCCGGCGCCGAGCAGCTAGGCGGCGGACATCTCCCGGGCCAACGCACGCAGTGCCGCATGGGCGGCCGCGGCCCGACCTGCGGCATCCCGGCCCCACTCCCGCGCGCCCGCGACCTCCTCGCCGCAGGCGGCGGCCATGGCCTCGGTCTCGCCGGGAGCCGATGACCCGCGCTGAAGCCGGGTGTCGGCTGCCGCCTCGGGGTCGAGCGCGCCCGCGATGAGCGCGGCGTCCACCTGCAGCTCGATGCCGTCGCTGGCCATGGCGGCCTCGGCCAGCACCTCGGGGGTGAGCGCCGACTCATCCCGCCCCTGGTCCACCAGCAGCTTCACGGCGCGGCCCACCACGTGGTGCGCGGTGCGGTAGTCGAGCCCGGCGTCCTGCGCCAGCACGTCGGCCAGGTCGGCGGCGGTGATGAACCCGCGGCGGGCGGCCTCGGCAGCGCGCGTGGCGTCGAGCTCGAGCCCCGCCACCACTGCGGCCATGAGCCGGGTGGACGCCACCACCTCGTCCATCGCACGCGGC
Source organism: Actinomycetota bacterium (assembly GCA_046095485.1). Taxonomy (GTDB): domain Bacteria; phylum Actinomycetota; class Thermoleophilia; order Miltoncostaeales; family Miltoncostaeaceae; genus SYFI01. The sequence goes on along the minus strand of JBJTJN010000052.1, from coordinate 6,000 downwards.
ACCACGGTGTTGAGCACGTGGAAGTGATCGGTGCGCGCTGAGCCCGTGTGCAATGCCGTGAGCACGCCGGCCAGGTCGCCGGCAGCCGTGCCGGCGGTGGCCCGTGCCACCGCGAGCGCATAGGGGTTCTTCTTCTGCGGCATCAGCGCGCTGGCGCGGCTGTGCTCGTCGGCCAGGGTGGCGATGCCGAACTCCTGGCTGGCGAGTATCTCCAGGTCCTGCGCGAGCTCCGACTGGTGCGCGGCCGTGGCGGCGGCCACCGAGAGCAGGGACGCGTAGGGGTCCCACTGCCACATGGCGTCCTTCACGTGGGGAACCACGCCGGCGGCGCCCAGCAACTCGGCCAGGCGGTCGCGGTCGAGCGGCCAGCGTGACCCTGCGCTGCCGCCGGCCCCGGCCACCGAGAGGTCGAGCGCGGCATGGATGGCCCGCAGCCGCTGGGCATCGCGCAGCACCGGGTAGGCGTGGGCCAGCACGATGTGCCCCAGGCGCGTGGGCTGCGCCGGCTGCAGGTACGTGTAGTCGGCAGCGAGGTCGGCGGCGTGGCGGGTGGCGAGGTCCACCAGCGCACCGGCCAGGTCGATGCAGGCGTCGTGCAGGTCGCGCGCGGCGTCCCGGGCCACCAGGCGCAGGGCCACGCGGAAGGCCTCGCGGCGCGGGCGCCCCGCCGACAGCCACCCCGCGGCCTGCGTGCCCACCCTCTGCTTCAGCTGGTGCTCGCGGCTGTTGAAGGCGTCGCCGATCGCCGGGTCGAAGGGGAACTCGTCGCCGGGGATGACATCGAGCTCGAGCAGGCCCGCCAGCAGAGCGCGCGCCTGGTCAGCCGGTATCGCCCCGGCCTCGGCCAGGGCCACGGCGTGCGCGAGGTCGGACGTGCTCAGGCCGTCGGCCAGCCGCGGTCCGGCCGCCGACTCGTACCGGTACCCGGCCGCCACCAGCGCGTCGGCGGGGCCGCCCTCAAGCCGCCCGCCGCTCCCGAGATAGTCGTCCGCCACGCCGCGCAGCCTAGCGGGCGGGCTTGAACCCCCGCAGACGCAGGGAATTCGTGACCACGAAGATGCTCGAGAGCCCCATGGCCGCCGCAGCGATGAGCGGGTTGAGCAGGCCCAGCACGGCCAGCGGGATCGCCGCCACGTTGTAGCCGAAGGCCCACACCAGGTTGCCCTGGATGGTGCGCAGCGTGCGCCGCGACAGGCGTATGGCATCGGCGATGGCCCGGGGGTCGGGCGTTACCAGCGTGATGTCGGCGGCCTCGGCCGCCACGTCGGTGCCGGTGCCGATGGCGATCCCCAGGTCGGCGCGCACCAGGGCCGGGGCGTCGTTCACGCCGTCACCCGCCATGGCCACCACCTCGCCGGCATCCTGAAGCTCGCGCACCACGCGCTCCTTGTCCTCGGGCATGACGTCGCTCACCACCTCGTCGATGCCCGCTGCTGCTGCCACCGCGCGCGCCGGGGCCGCGGCGTCGCCGGTGAGCATCACCGGGCGCAGCCCGAGCTCGCGCAGCATGGCGATGGCGCGCGGGGTCTCGGGCCGCATCACGTCGCTCACGGCCACCACCCCGGCCTGCGCGCCGTCCACCGATACGGCCACCACGGTGCGGCCCTCGGCCAGCGCAGCGTCCCGGGCCGAGCGCAGCTCGCCCGCCACGTCGTCGCTCCTGCCCACCGTCACCATGCGGCCATCCACCTCGGCCGTCACGCCCACCCCGGCCGCCGCGCGGAACGACCCGGCGGCCACCAGCGGCCGGCTCCCGGCGGCCGCCTCGGCGATGGCGCGCCCGATGGGGTGCTCGCTGCCCGACTCGGCAGCGCCCGCCAGGGCGAGCACCTCATCGGCGTCCCACCCGGGCGCAGGCACCACCTGCGCCACCTTCATCACGCCCTCGGTGAGCGTGCCGGTCTTGTCGAGCACCGCCACGGTCACGCGTCGCGTGCTCTCGAGCACCTCGGGTCCCCTGATGAGGATCCCCAACTGCGCCCCGCGCCCGGTGCCAACCATGAGCGCGGCGGGCGTTGCCAGGCCCAGCGCGCACGGGCACGAGATGACCAGCACGGCCACGGCCGCGGTGACGGCCTCGCCGGCCGGATGGCCCGTGAGCAGCCATCCGATGAGCGTGCCCAGGGCGATGAGCATGACCACGGGAACGAACACCGCCGCCACGCGATCGGCCAGCCGCTGCACGGGCGCCTTGCCCGCCTGCGCGGCCTCCACCAGGCGCGCCACGCGGTGCACGGCGGCCTCCGACCCCACGCGGGTGGCCCGCACCTCGATGCGCCCGCCGGCGTTGAGCGAACCGCCCTCCACCGGGTCGCCGGGGCCGACCTCCACCGGCACGCTCTCGCCGGTGAGCAGCGCCCGGTCCACGGCCGACGCGCCCTGCTGCACCTCGCCGTCCACGGGAATGCGGTCGCCCGGGCGCACCACCACCACGTCGCCCACCTGCACCGCGGCCGCCGGAACCTCCTCCTCGGATCCACCGCGCAGCACCGTGGCGGTGTCGGGTGCCAGCGCGAGCAGCGCGCGAATGGCCTGGCCGGCGCTGCGGCGCGCCCGGGCCTCGAGGAACCTCCCCAGCAGCACGAGGGTGACGATTCCGGCGGCCACCTCGAAGTAGATCTCCGCGCCGCCCGAGTCGGACGGCAGGAACGACATGTGCATGGTCATGCCGATCTCACCGGCGCCCAGGAACAGCAGCGCCACCACCGACCACGCCCACGACACCGCCGACCCCAGCGAGATGAGGCTGTCCATCGACAACGACCGGTGCATCAGCGCGCGCCACGCGCCCACGTGGAATGTCCACCCGCACCACCACACCACCGGTGTGGCGAGCACCAGCGACACCCACTGCCACCCGGGGAACTGCAGCGGCGGGATCATCGAGAGCAGCATGAGCGGCACCGTGAGCCACGCGGCCCACACCAGGCGCCGCCGCAGGCGATCGGTGGCCGCGGCCGCCGCGTCGTCATCGGCCGGCGGGGCCGACTGGGCGGGCACGGCGTCGTAGCCCGCCGACCGCACGGCATCGATCAGCACGTCGTCACCCACGCCCTCAGGAGCATCCACATGGGCGCGCTCGGTGGCCAGGCTCACCGACGCGGTGACCCCATCCACCGTGTTCAGAGCCTTCTCCACGCGCGACACGCATGCCGCGCAGGTCATGCCCTCGATCAGCAGGTCGTGCTCAGGCAACCTCGTACCCGGCCTCGACGTCGTAGGTGCGGCTCATGTCAAACCTCCTCTTCCGCCGACGGTAACACCGGCGTCAAGGGGGTCAGGCCGGGGGAAGCTCCTCGGCCTCCACCAGCACGGCGGTGACGCCCGAGATGGTGAGCAGGCGACGCACGGCGTCGGATGGCGCGTGCAGGCGGATCGCCGCCGCGCCCTCGCGCGAGCGCTCGTTTGCGGCGATGAGCGCGCCGAGTCCCCGGCTGTCCATGAACGACACGGCCGAGAGGTCCACGTACACCGTGCGGCCGTCGCGCTGGGCATCGGTGAGCACCGACGAGACGTCCGGCAGCGTGCTGGCATCGACGACGCCCGCGACCGTGACGACGATGCCCGAGGGGCGTTCGTCCGTGGTTACCGTGACCTGTGCGTTGCTGGGTTCCGACATGGCGGGCGGGGAGACTACCCTTCCGGGCCGGTAACGTGCCGCAGGGCCCCCGGGGCCCCATCTCCTACGCGCAAGAGGTCGCAGTGAAGAAGCTCCCGATCTGGATCGTCACCGTGCTGTTCGCGCTGGGCATCCTCACCACCTACGTCGGGTGGATCGACCGCCACGAGGTCGGGTACCTGCCCTTCGCGCTGGGCATCGTGTGGATCCTCTTCTCGCTCGCCTCGGCCCCGCGCGTGTTCGCCGACGACTGATCGCCGTGGCGCCATAACGGCGCCGGCATCCGGTTAGGCTCGCCCCGTGAGCACGGCCGCCCCCATGACCCTCGGCCTCACGACGGCCGAGGCCGAGCGCATCCGCGCCGAGCACCCGTACCGGGCCGGTCCGCGGGGCAGCAGGTCGTTCGCCGACATCGTCTGGTCGAACACCTTCACGCTGTTCAACCTGATCCTCATCGTGCTGCTGATCCCCCTGGCGATGTTCGGGCTGTGGGGCGACATGCTCTTCGGCGGGGTACTCGTGGCCAACATGGCCATCGGCATCATCCAGGAGACCCGCGCGAAGCGGGCGCTCGATCGCCTGGCGCTGCTGGTGGCGCCGCAGGGCCGGGTGATGCGCGATGGCCAGCCCGTCGACCTGGCCATCGACCGCATCGTGCCCCGCGACGTGGTGCTGCTGGAGCCCGGCGACCAGGTGGTGGCCGACGGCGAGCTGGTGCAGGCCACCGCGCTCAGCCTGGACGAGTCGGTGCTCACCGGCGAGTCGGACGCCGTGGCGAAGGCCGCGGGCGACCAGGTGCTCTCGGGGGCGTTCTGCGTGGTGGGCAGCGGCGCCTACCGGGTGACCGCCGTGGGCGCCGACTCCTTCGCCGAGCGGCTGGCCGCCGAGGCCAAGGGCACGCGCACCCAGCTCTCTCCGCTGCAGCTCGACATAAACCGCATCCTGCGCTTCATCATCGTGGTGCTGGTGCCGCTCGCGGTGCTGATGATCCTCTCCACGATCTGGCTCGACTTCGGCGGCGCGGCGGCGTCGGTGCAGCGCGTGGTGGCGGCCCTGGTGCCGCTGGTGCCCGAGGGCCTGGTGCTGCTGGCCAGCCTCACGTTCGCGGTGGCCGCCGTGCGCCTCGCGCGGCTCGGCACGCTGGCCCAGCAGCTCAATGCCATCGAGAGCCTCGCGAGCGTGGACACCGTGTGCGTGGACAAGACCGGCACGCTCACCGAGAACCGCCTCGAGGTGGCCGGGGTGCTCGCGGCGCCGGGGCGCCAGGAGCACGAAGTGCGCCGCGCGGCCGGCCGGCTGTCGGCCAGCGCGGCGTCACGCAACTCCACGGCCGAGGCGATCCTCGCGGCCATGCCCGCCGACGCCGCCGTTCCCACCGCCGAGGTGCCGTTCGCCTCATCGCGCAAGTGGAGCGGGGTGACCCTCGATGGCGACGGCACGATCGTGATGGGGGCTCCCGAGATACTCGAGCGCGTGGGCGTGACCGTTCCGGCCGAGCTGCAGTCGGCGATCGACGACGCCCAGTCCCAGCGGCGCCGGGTGCTGCTGGTGGCCACCGGCGACGCCCCGCTCGACGAGCAACAGGACGGCATGGGGCACGTGCCGCCCATGCAGGCGGCCGGTGCCGTGGTGCTGGCGGAGGCCCTGCGCCCCGACGCCGCCGACACCGTGAGGTTCCTCGAGTCGGAGGGCGTGCAGGTGAAGGTGATCTCGGGCGACGGCGTGGGCACGGTGCAGGCCGTGGCGGCCGCGTGCGGGGTGACCGGCGCCGAACACGCGATGCAGGGACCCGACCTTCCCGACGACCCCGATGCCCTGCGCGAGATCGTCACCACCACCGCGGTCTTCGGGCGCATCACCCCCGAGCAGAAGCGCGCGCTGGTGCAGGCGATGACCGCCAACGGGCGCTACGTGGCGATGATCGGCGACGGCGTCAACGACGTGCTGGCGCTCAAGGACGCCCGCCTGGCCGTTGCCATGGGCAACGGCAGCCAGATGGCCAAGGGCGTGGCCGACCTCGTGCTGCTCACCAACGCCTTCTCCACCCTGCCCAAGGCCATCGAGGCCGGCCGGCAGATCATCCGCAACACCCACCGCGTGGCCAAGCTCTTCATCACCAAGTCGGTCTACTCGGCCATCATCCTGCTGGCGTTCGCGCTGATCCCCGTGGCCTTCCCGTTCCTGCCGCGGCAGCTGTCCATCACCTCGTCGCTCACCATCGGAATCCCGGCGTTCTTCCTGGCGCTGGCCAAGAGCGAGGGCCCGGTGCACCGCGAGGGCTTCATGCGCAGCCTCGGGGCCTTCGCCATACCCGCCGGCGTGGTGATCGCCCTGGCCATCACGGCGTCGTACCTGCTGGCCCGCGACGCCTTCGCCGCCAC
>JBJTJN010000051.1:0-4817 GCA_046095485.1 Actinomycetota bacterium | reverse complement strand
CCATCCCACCAGCGCAGCTCATGACGGCCGGAGGGATCGGGAAGCCATTCCTGGGGACGGGTGCTCATCGGCGCGGGATGCTAGTCGGCCGGGTCGAGAAGCACGTCGCCGGTCATCGCAGCCGGGGCGTCCCACCCCATCAGCGCGCACGCGGTGGGCGCCACATCGCCCAGGCGGCCCTCGCGCAGCGGCAGGCCCGGGCGGTCGATCCACAACGGCACGGGGTTGGTGGTGTGCGCGGTGTTGGCGGTGCCGTCCGGCTCGATCATCACCTCCGAGTTGCCGTGGTCGGCCGTGACGATGAGCAGGCCGCCCGCCGCGGCCACCGCCGGGCGGATGTCGGCCATGCAGCGGTCCACGGCCTCGATGCCACGCACCGCCGCGGGAACCACGCCCGTGTGGCCCACCATGTCGGCGTTGGCGAAGTTGACGACGATGAACTCGCGCCCGCCCTCGCCCAGCGCGCCCACCACGGCGTCACGGATTCCCATGGCGCTCATCTCGGGGGCCTCGTCGTAGGTGGCCACGTGCTGGGGGCTCTGCACGAGAAGGCGGTCCTCGCCATCGAACGGATCCTCGCGGCCCCCGTTGAAGAAGTAGGTCACGTGGGCGTACTTCTCGGTCTCAGCCACGTGCAGCTGGCTGCGGCCGGCATCGCTCACCGACTCCGCGAGCCCCTGTCGCACGTCCTCCGCCTCGAACGCCACCGGGTAGCCCCACTCACGGCGAAGGCGCGTCATGGTGGTGATGGCGGGCATCGGGGGCTCAGGGCCGCGGTCGAAGCCGTCGAACGCCGGGGCGCCGAGCGCCTGGGTGATCTGCCGGGCGCGGTCGGGGCGGAAGTTCCACACGATCACCTGGTCGCCGGGCCTGATGCGCCCATCCGCAGGGTCGCCGATCACCCACGGCTCGATGAACTCATCGGTCACACCGGCTTCGTACGAGCGCTGCACGGCGTCGGATGCCGTGGCTGCGGCCTCGCCCCGACCCGCCACCATGGCGTCGTAGGCGCGCTGCGTGCGGTCCCACCGATGGTCGCGGTCCATGGCCCAGTACCGGCCCACCACGGTGCCCACCCGGGCGCCGCGGCCCTCGAGGTCGCGTATCGCCGGCAGCGCCGAGTCGGGGCGCGAGTCGCGGCCATCCGTGATGGCATGCACCACCACGCGATCCACCCCCTCGGCACGGGCGGCGTCGAGCAGGGCGATGAGGTGGCGCTGGCTGGCATGCACCCCGCCGTCGCCCACCAGCCCCACCAGGTGCAGGGTCGACCCGCGCCCGTTGGCCAGGGCCGCTGCGATGGCGGGCACCTGCGCCAGCCCGCCGGGGGCGGCCACGGCCTCGTCGATGCGCACGAGCATCTGCGGCACGCGCCGGCCGGCGCCCAGGTTGAGGTGCCCCACCTCGCTGTTGCCCATCTGCCCATCGGGCAGGCCCACGGGAAGTCCGCTCGCCTGCAGCAGGGTGGCCGACCCCTCGGCGGCAAGCGCATCGAGCGCAGGAGTGCGGGCAAGGGTGACCGCGTTTCCGGGCCCCGGCGGGGCCACGCCGAAGCCGTCGATCACCACCAGCACGAGGGGTCCGCTCATGCGGCGGCGGCCACGATGGCCGCGAACGACTCGGGATCGAGGCTCGCGCCGCCCACCAGCGCGCCGTCCACGTCGGGGCAGGCCATCAGCTCGGCGGCGTTGCCGGGGTTCACGCTTCCGCCATAGAGCACGCGCAGGCGCTGGCCATCCACCACCTCGGCCGCCACGGCGCGCACGATCGCGCAGGCCTCCTGCGCCTGATCGGGCGTGGCGGTCTCCCCCGTGCCGATGGCCCAGATGGGCTCATACGCGATGACCAGCCGGTCGATGTCGGCCGCGGTGGCCTGTGCGAGCCCCTCGCGCACCTGGCGGGTGACCCACGCCTCGGTCTCACCCGCCCGCCGGATGTCGATGGACTCCCCGCAGCACATGACCACCAGCAGCCCGGCATCGATGCCGGCCCGCACCCGGGCGGCCACCTGGGCGTCGGTGTCCCCCGCCGCGCGGCGCTCGGAGTGGCCCACCAGCGCGCCGTCGGCACCGGCGTCGATGAGCATGCCGGCCGAGATCTCGCCGGTGTGTGCGCCCGACGCAGCCTCATGCACGTTCTGCGCGTACACGGCGATGGGCGTGCCGGCCAGCGCCCCGGAGGATGCCTGCAGGGCGGTGAAGGGCGGGCACACCGCCACGTCCACCGGCGCCGCGGCATCCACCATGCCGACGAGCGCCGCGCAGAAGTCGCGTGCCCCGGCGGCCGTCTTGTGCATCTTCCAGTTGCCCGCCACCAGCGGACGGCGGTCGGTGCTCATGCCGTCGGCAGGGCCGCGACGCCCGGAAGCACGCGCCCCTCCATCAGCTCCAGGGCAGCACCGCCACCGGTGGACACCCACGTGAGCTGGTCGGCCAGGCCCATGTCACCCAGCGCCGCGCCGGAGTCGCCCCCACCGGCCACCGTGGCGGCCGATGATGCGGCCATGGCCTCGGCCACGGCACGGGTGCCCTCGGCGAAGGGCGGGATCTCGAAGGCGCCCATGGGCCCATTCCAGAACACGGTGCCGGCGCCCATGATCACCTCGCGGTAGGCCTCGGCCGTGCGCGGGCCGATGTCCACGCCCATCCAGCCGTCGGGGATCTCATCGCTCGGCACCACCTGCAGCTCGGCGCCGGCGTCGAAGCGGTCGGCCACCAGGATGTCGGTGGGCAGCTGCAGCGTGCAGTTCACCTTGCCGGCGCGGTCGAGCAGTCGCAAGGCGAGCGCCTGTGCCTGCTCGTCCTCGTGCAGCGAGGTGCCCACGGAGTCGCCCAGCGCCTTCAGGAACGTGAAGCACATGGCCCCGCCGATGAGGATGCGGTCGGCCCGGTCGAGCAGGTTCTCGATGAGCGGCAGCTTGTCGCTCACCTTCGACCCGCCGAGCACCGCGACGAACGGCACATCGGGGTTGTCGAGCAGCCCGCCGAGCACCTGCACCTCGCGCGCCAGCAGAAGGCCCGCGCAGGGGTCGAGCCGGCGTGCCACGGCCTCGGTGGATGCGTGCGCGCGGTGCGCCGCGCCGAAGGCGTCGTCCACGTACTTGGTGAAGCCCGCGGCCAGGCGGTCGGCGAACGCCCCGTCGTTGGCCTCCTCCTCCGGGTGGAATCGCAGGTTCTCGAGCATCACGATCTCGCCGGGGGCCAGGCCGCGGATGCGGGCTTCCACCTGCGCGCCCGCGCAGTCGTCCAGCAACTCCACGGGCTGGCCCAGCAGCTCCGACAGCCGCGCGGCGCACGGCGCGAGCGAGAGCTCTGCCACGCGCTGCCCCTTGGGACGCCCGAGGTGCGAGCACACCGCAACCGCCGCGCCACCATCGAGCAGGTACCGCAGGGTGGCCACCGATGCCCTGATGCGGGCGTCATCGGCCACGCGCTGCGCGCCGCCCGCGGCGCCCTCGAGGGGCGCGTTGAGGTCGGCGCGCACCAGCACGCGCTCCTGGGCCCACGACTGGCCCGGGGAATCCACCTGGACCAGCGGCGCCATTACGGCAGCAGCTTCTGCGCGAGGTCGACCACCCGGCACGAGTAGCCCCACTCGTTGTCGTACCAGGAGATCACCTTGGCCTGCTTGCCCATGGTCATGGTGAGCGCGGTGTCCACCACCGATGAGCGCGAGTCGCCCACGATGTCGCGCGACACCATCGGGTCGTCGCAGTAGCCGAGGATCCCCTTCATCGGGCCGTCCGCGGCCTCCTTGAGGGCCTCGTTGATCTCATCGGCACCGGGGCCGTCGCGAAGCTCGGCCACGAGGTCGACCACCGAGCCGTCGGGCGTGGGCACGCGCAGCGCGATGCCGTCGAGCTTGCCCTTGAGGTGCGGCAGCACCTCGCCGATGGCGCGGGCGGCGCCGGTGGACGTGGGGATGATCGACAGCGCGGCCGCGCGGGCCCGGCGAAGATCGGGGTGCGGCAGGTCGAGGATGCGCTGGTCGTTGGTGTACGCGTGGCAGGTGGTCATGAAGCCCTGCTCCAGGCCGAAGGCGTCGTCGAGCACCTTGGCCACGGGCGCGAGGCAGTTGGTGGTGCACGAGGCGTTGGACACCACGTCGTCCTTCGCCGGGTCGTACTGGTCGTCGTTCACGCCCAGCACGATGGTGAGGTCCGGATCGGTTGCCGGCGCCGAGATGATCACCTTCTTCGCGCCGCCGTCCAGGTGCTTGGCGGCGTCGGGGCGCTTGGTGAAGAAGCCCGTGCTCTCCACCACGACGTCCACGCCCATGTCGCCCCAGGCGAGGTTGCCGGGGTCGCGCTCGGCCAGCACGCGGATGGGCGTGCCATCCACGATGATGGCGTCGCCCTCGTGCTCCACCGTGCCCGGGTACACCCCGAACACCGAGTCGTACTTGAGCAGGTACGCCAGGGTCTTGGCGTCCGTCAGGTCGTTGACGGCCACGATCTCGACCTCGCCCTTTGCGCGGCTCGTGGCCGCCCGGAAGACGTTGCGGCCGATTCGCCCGAACCCGTTGATGCCCACGCGTACCGCCATCACCCTCTCCTTGTAGGAAAACGGGCGCGAGCATAACCGCTCGCGGGCGGCGGGGCGGGCAGGGGGCACCCGCGGGGGGGCCCCCGGGGGCGGACCCCCCCCCCGCCCGCCCGGGGGGGGGCCGTCGCGGCCGCACGGTCTGCACTTTCCGTGCTTCCCCTCCGGGGGGCCTTGGGGCCCCCCGGCGTCGTTTCCGGGGCCGGTCGCCACGTCGTTTCCCCGGGCCGGCCCCCGACGGGTTCCCTGAAGGAATCCCGGCACGCGGGGGGGAAT
>JBJTJN010000050.1:0-14463 GCA_046095485.1 Actinomycetota bacterium | reverse complement strand
ACCTCGAGGGCTCGATCGAGGTGGTGGTGGTGCCGCAGGTGCTCACCGCCGCGCGGGAGTTCCTGGCCGAGGACGCCCTGGTGCTCATCAACGGGCGCATCGACCAGAAGGGCGAGGGCGAGACCAAGGTGGTGGCGCAGGCGGCCGAGCCGTTCATGCCCGACCCGGCCGACGAGGAGGACCGCCTGCTGCTCGAGGTGGAGGCGGCGCGGTGCGCGAGTGCCGACATGGACATGCTGAAGAAGCTCTTCAGCGACCACCCCGGCGAGGCCTGCGTGATCGTGTCGCTTCGCACCCCCGAGGGCGAGAAGCGCATCCGCCTCGGCAACGAATACCAGGTGGACCCCTCCGACCGCGGCCTGCTGGCATCGCTCAAGAGCATGTTCGGCGAGCGCGCGGTGGCTTGATCGCCGCCGCCCGCCCCGCTTCACTGATGGCGTGAGCCAACCGCCACAGCACGGGTCGTGCCGTGCATGCCCCGTGCGCTGCGAGCGCGTGGTGTACCCCGCGCACTGCGTGGCGATCCAGTGCCCGCGCCTCTACGCGCACGAGCAGGACGGCGTGCGCTGGATCGGCTGCATCGACAAGGTGTACTCGGCTGAGGTGGACCTGGATCGCCTGCTCGAGCAGGACGCCCAGCACCCGGGCTTCGGCGCCTTGCTGGCCGAGCGGGCGCCGCGCGCCGAGTGCAAGGCGGCCATCGACCGCACGTTCCCGCAGCGCGACGTGGGCGAGTGCACCCAGCCGGCGTTCCGCACGTCGTTCCCCGAGGCCCCCGAGGGCCGCGAGCCGCTTCGCACGCGCGGTGGCTGAGCGCGTGATCGTCACGGGCGCGGGCCGGGGGCTCGGGCTCGAGCTGGCCCGCTTGCTCTCGGCGCGCGGCGACCTTGTGGCGGGCACGGTGCGCGACCCCTCGTCGGCCGACGACCTCGCGGCGCTGCCCGGCGTGAGCGTGGAGCAGCTCGACCTCGCCGACAGCGACTCGGTGGCGCCCGCGGTGGCCGCCATGGCCGACCGCCTGGGCGGCGTGGACCTGGTGATCAACAGCGCAGCGGTGAACGCCATGAGCGTGCCCGACGGGCGCGCCACGCTCGCGGTGCGGCGCATGGACGCCCAGCCGATGCTCGACATCTACCGGGTCGATGTGGTGGCACCGCTGCTCGTGGTGCGCGGCGCGCTCGACCATCTGGCGGCCGCGCCACGTGGCCGTGTGGTGAACGTCACCTCGTGGCTGGGGTCGATGGGCGCCTACGCCACCGACAGCGCGGTGAACTACGGGTACCGCACGGCGAAGGCGGCCCTCAACATGGCCACGCGCGCGCTGGCCGCCGAGCTGGAGCCCGAGGGCATCGCCACGGTGGCCGTGAACCCCGGGTGGATGCGCACGGCCATGGGCGGCGGCGAGAAGGCCGACCTGGCCCCCGAGGACTCCGCCGCGGGCATCATCGCCATCGCCGACGGCCTCGACATGCAGGGCACCGGGCGCTTTGTCGACTGGGACGGCGCGGAGCACCCCTACTAGGCGGGCCCTGCGATCTCCCCGAGGCGCCGCATCTGGGCAATCGCCTCGTCCATCACCTCGTCGATGATCTGCCCGGCGGGGCGGTCGGGACCCGCCAGCGCCGCCGCCTGCCCGGCCCACAGCGACATGTGATCGGCGTCGCCGGCCGCCGCAGCCGCACGGCGGATGTCGGCTGCCGCGGCGTTCTGCTGCGGCCATCCCATGGCGCCGGGCACATCGAGCGCCTCGGTGAGCGCATTGGGAAGTCCCCGGGCCGGGCGCCCCGACAGCGCCCGGGTGATGATGGTCTCGTCGTCACGGGCGCCGCGCAGGCGATCACGCCACCCCGCCGGCACCCAGGCCTCGCTCGCCACCAGCAGGGCCGTGCCCAGCTGCGCGCCCGAGGCCCCCAGCGCCAGCGCCGCGGCCACGCCGGCGCCATCCATGATGCCGCCCGTGGCCACCACCGGCACGTCCACGGCCCGCACCACCTGGCGCACCAGCGCCATGGTGCCCACCAGCGGCACCTCGCGGTCGTCAGGCACCTCGAAGTTCGAGCGATGGCCGCCGGCCTCGGCCCCCTGCGCCACCACCACATCGGCTCCGGCATCCACCACGCGGCGGGCATCATCCACCGTGCTCACCATCGCGATGAGCGGTGCGCCGGCATCGTGCGCGGCCTGCGCCACCACCGAGGGATCGCCCAGGCCGGTGGCCACCACCTGAGCCCCGGCCTCGAGCCCCGCCTGCACGAGTTCCAGCGGGGTAGCCGGTGCGGCACCCTGCGGTGGGGGGTGGGGGAGGCCCATGTCCTCGCGCATGGGGGCGAGCACGCGACCCATGGCATCGGGGTCGGCGCCCGGCCTGGGGACGGCGGGGGAGATGAGCACGTTCACGCCCACGGGGGCGCCGCCTGCCATCTGCACCGCGCGCGCCACCGCATCGCGCGTGGCATCGGTGCTCATGCCTGCGAGCCCGAACACCCCCAGGCCCCCGGCACGCGATACGGCCGCCACCAGCTCGGGCGTGGTGGGGCCTCCGGCCATGCCCGCCAGCAGGATGGGCCGCGGGATTCCCAGCAGGCGCGTGAGCGGTGTGTTGATGCCGGTCATGCGGGCAGGGTGCCAGAGCCCCCCGCCGCGCGCCGCGCCGCGGATGGCGACTGCGGCACGGGATCCTCGCCCAGCGCCACCTTGCGGGCGATCCACCCCGCCAGGCGCCGCCGCTGGTCGTCGTCGAGCCAGTTCTCGGCCACGTGCCTCAGGCGGGCGAGGGTGTCGTCACCGGCGGCCAGCGCCTTGCTGCGTCCGGTGCGCAGGGCGATCCAGCCGATGAGACGATCGGCCTGGTCCTCGCTCATCGTGAGCGCGGCCACGCGGATGATGTCGTCCACCGAGTCCCCCATGCGGGGCGCACTCTAGCGAACGTATGTTCGCATCACCCCGCGGTGGGCTTGCGGCGCAGGTCGGCGATCCAGTTGGCGATCACCTGCATCCACCGCGCGCAGGCGGCGTACTCGATGAGCAGCACCCAGATGCCCAGGGCGATGAGCGCGAGGGCCCAGGTCCACCCCGTGAGGCTGGGCACCAGCATGAGCGCGATGATGGTGAGCACCACGCCGGCGATCTCGAGGTGCGGGCGGTAGCGGCGCGCGAACTCCGTGACCCGCCCGGCGTCCTTGCGCTCGCCCGCGCGCAGGTCGCGCGCCCTCTCGGCGATCCACCCACGGGCGTACCGGGCCGGCTTGTCCGGGCCGAAAAGCCAGAGCACGAAGCCCACGATGGCGGTGAGGAACACGATGACCAGCGTCTGGTCCACCAGTTCAACAGTGGCGGTCGAGAGGATTGCGCCCACCACGTCCTGCTGCGGACCCTCCTGGATGAGGCTGGTGATCACCGAGCGCGCGATGCGGATGGCGATGACCGCGATCGCCGTGCCCACGATGATGGCGATCATCGTGCGGAACGCCGCCGGGCGGCGCTCGCGCGCCGTGAAGATGCCCGCGATCAGCAGCACGAGGAAGAGCAGCGGCAGCAGCCATGACATCAGCCAGATCAGGTTGATGGCCTTCTGGATGGTGACCACGTAGTCGGCCTCCACCAGGACAATCTTCTTGTACGACTCCGGCGGCGGCGGCAGGAACTTCGCGAGCGGGCCCAGGAGGTCCTCGGCCTTTGCGCGGGCGCCCTGCGCGATCACCTGTGTGTTGAGCACGATGGCGTCGCCCTGGAACTCGAACACGCCGGTGCCGTCGTCGACGAGCTTGACGATCTCCTCGCTCAGCCGGCCCGACAGCGCCGCGGCGACCTGCTGGCCCGCGCCCGAGTTGAGGTACGACTGCACGGCGTTGGCCACCTGGTTGCGCACCGTGGATCCGATCGCGGCGGCGAGCAGGCCCTTCTCGGTGTCGCTGATGGGCAGCGGGGCCACCACGCGCTGGGCCAGGGAGTCGGCCCGGTCCGCGGGCAACAGCTCGTCCCTGACGAGGCCACTCACCTTCTCGGCGAGGAGGCCCTGGCCCTCCACCGTGAGCGCCTCGGCCACGTAGCCGTCGGGGCTGAACGCCGTTGCGCGCATCCACACGAAAAGGCTTCCCAGCACCAGGCACAGCACGGACAGCGCCAGGAGTACGAATGAGAGGACGCCGCGCCAGCGCCGGGGGTCGCGGGATACGAGTCCCGCGTCGGATGGGGTGGCGGCCTCGGCGATGGGCTGATGCTACCCGCCCGCGCGGACCACTTTGCGAGACGGCGTTGCACGATGGAACCCGCGTTCGGGCACGCCCCCGGGGCCCGCGCTACGGTGTGGTCCAACGGTCAGGAGGTGACGTGGTGAGCAGCGAAGTTCCCACCCGGCGCCAGATGAGTCCCGATGAGGAACTCGAGCGCGCAATGGCCGATTACCTGCGCGTATCTCGCGGCGCCCACCTCTACGCCAGCGAGGACGAGCACCTGCGCGCCGAGCAGGCCGCATGGGACCGCCTCATCGCGGCGCGCGACCTGGTCGAGACGGCGGGCGCCGCCTCCTAGCCCGCGGGGCGTCCGGCGCCTGCCGGATGCCAGCGGAAGCCCGTGGCCGTGGGCGCGGGCGCCAGCGGGCTCGCGGGAAGGCCCGTGCGCGGCGGCGAGTGGAAGTCCACGGGCGAGGTGTCGTTGGGCGCGTCGGGGTGGAACAGCGACGCCAGGTACTGGATCTGCCCACGGCCCGGCCCCAGCTCGTACTGGCCGCCGCCGTAGGCGCCAAGGCCATGCGCGCGCACGTGGTCGTACACCGCGAACAGGCCCTCGAGCGAACCGATGCGCGAGGGCTTCACGTTCACCGCGCGCGGGGCGATGGGGAACTCCACGATGTCGGCCACATCGTGCAGCGGGGCGTCCCAGGTGACGCGGTCCTCCGCGCCGGCCAGCGCGATGCGCGTGCGGTCGTCCACGCGGGGGTCCTCCAGCCAGGCGTCCGGGAACTCCTCGGCCACCATCGCGTAGAGGCCGGGGTCGGCGCCGGCGTCCACCACCGTGCCCGAGTAGTGACCCTTGAGGTCCACGGTCTCCACCCGTGCGCCCTCGGCCAGCGCGTGCGCCACCTCGCGGGTCCACGATGGCGTGGCATCCACCTTGAACCCGATGCCCGGCGCGGCCTCGGCCCAGGCCAGCACGCGGCCGGGGTCGGGCGGCTCGCCCAGGCCGGTGGAGATCACGAACTCCACCGGGCGGGGGTCGATGCCCACCACGCGCCACAGCGGCTCGCCCGCCTGCCGCAGCGCCAGGTCGAGCGCGGCGCTCTCGAATGCCCAGCGGCGGTACCGGCGGCTGGGTGGCCACGCCGGCGGGGCAGCGGGGAACAGGTCCATGGCGCCCAGCGCCTCTGACAGCCCGTGGATGGTCCACTCGCCCGCGAGGTCTGCTGCCCCGGCCTGCTGGAACGCCGTGGCCTCATCGGCCTCGTAGGTGACGTCCTCGCCCACCCCCTCGTGCCCGAGTCCCTCGAGGTGCACCACGGTGGTCACCCGCGCGAACTCGGGCGACACCGGCAGCTCGAGGCGCTCCAGCCGCGCCCCCTCGATGGTGAGGGGAAGGTCGCGCAGCCGGTCGTACAGGCTCACCCGGCGCCGCCCTCGCGCTCATCGTCAAGCAGCCCCGCGGCCAGCGCGTGGCGCACCATGGCCGCGCGCGATTCGGCCCGCAACTTGGTCATCACGTGCGCCCTGTGGCTCTCGACGGTGCGCACGCTCACCACCAGCATCTCGACGATCTCCTGGTTGGTGTAGCCCAGCGCGAGCAGGCGCAGCACCTCGCGCTCGCGCGGCGAGAGATCGTCTACCGGCCCCTTGGGGCCATCGGGCTGGGCCAGCACCGCCCCGAGTGCCGGGTGCAGGTACCGCTCGCCGTCCGCCACGGCCCGCACGGCCTGCACCAACTGCTCGTCGGCGGCCGTCTTCAGCACGTACCCGCTGGCGCCCGCGGCGAACGCCCGGCGCACGTCGTCGGCCTCGCCGTGCATCGAGAGCACCAGGATCCCCAGGTCGGGGTGCGCTGCGCGAAGCGCCTCGGCGCCCGCGAGCCCGCCCATGCCGGGCATCTCGATGTCCAGCAGCACCAGGTCCACGTCGCCATCGGCGGTGGCCCGCAGTGCCTCCTCGGCCGTGGTGGCCTCGCCCACCACCTCGAGGTCATCCTCGCGATCCAGCAGCAGCCGCAGGCCCGATCGCAGCACCGCGTGGTCGTCGGTGATGAGGATGCGCACCATGCGCTCAGCCTACCCGCGCATCCCGCGATACGTTTCGGGGGTGCCCGACGCCCCGGAGATCATCATTCGCAATGCGCATGGCGCCGTGGCCGGCCGCATTTCACGCGCCGAGGACGGGTCGGTGACCGCCGTGGTGATCGACGAGGAGTCGCGCTGGCTCGTGGAGCTCGCGGCCGAGCGCGCCGGGGCCCCCGCGCGCCCCCGCCCGCGACCCTCGTGCAGCCCGCCGGAGCGCTGACGCCCGGGGGTGCCGCCCGGGGGGTGACAGTCACTACCCTCAACCGCAACTTGAGGGTTTTACGCCTGAATTCCCCCTCCCATCGGGCTTCGCCGCTCTGGCAATGCCGGCACCGGACCCCTACGGTGCCGCGTCCATGGCAAGGGCACTGACATCAGACCTCGTGCAGATCGCCCTGCTCGAGGTGGCAGCGGTCCCCGGAGGAATCCCGCGCAGCGTGCTGTGGGCAGCCGTGGCCGCACGCCTGGCCGAGATGGATCCTGCGGCACCGCTGCCCGATCCCGACCGCGTGCTGAGCGCGCTCGGCATGTGCATCGTGCGCGGCCAGCTGGATGAGGTGGACGGGCGCATCACGGTGGCCACCGGCCCCGCCGCCGCCAGCGCCTGAGGGCAGGGGCGCCGCCCAGCGCGGCGAAATCACCTCACGTGGATCCCGACCGCGTGATCTCCCTCACCGACGCCGCCCTGCTGGCCGGTTGCTCGCGCAAGTCGCTCGAGCGCCGGGTGGAGCGCGGAACCCTCGATGCCACGCACGATGCGGAGGGCCGCCGCGCCGTGCGGGTGGCCGACCTGCTGCGCGCGGGGCTCGTGGTGCCGGTGCCTGCGGGGGCCGATGGCGGGGTGGATCCCCGTCGGCTGGCCGACGCCCGCGCCGAGGCCGAGGCGCTGCAGTCGGCGCTGGCCGCCACCGAGGCCGCGCTCGTGCGCAGCCGCGATGAGGCCGGCCTGCTGCGACAGCGGGTGATGGACGCCGAGAGCCGCGCCGCCATGGCCGAGGATGAACTCACGCGCGTGCTTCTGGGCACCGAGCGCACCGAACGCCGCGGACGTCGCGGCAACCTGCGCCTGCGCACCACCTAGTCGCACCACCCGGGGCACCCCGGTAACCCGCGGACCTACCCGGGGCCGCTCGGCCTAGAGGGCGCCCACCGCCGCGAGCATGGCCCAGAGCGTGATGGGGATTCCGAAGTCGCTGATGATGATCACGCTGTTCCCGGGTGCGTAGTTCCGATCGCGCACCATCTCGATGAGGTGGTTCACCCCGGCAAGGAAGAGGAACGCGGTGGTGGGGATCGCCACGGCGATCCAGGCCTCAGACCCCTGGTAGGTGGCCCAGATGCCGGCGATGCCCAGGCCCAGGCTCACGAAGCCGATCTCGTACTGGAAGCCGTTGGTCTGCCAGCCGATCGACGCCGCCGTGCGACGCGCGAGCACCGTGTGCATCACCGCCGACACCAGGAAGACGATGCCGACCGGCATGAAGAGCGTCCAGTGCAGCACCAGCTCATCCCAGGAGGCACCGGCGGATGCACCCGGCGCGGACACCCCGGCGAGCCCGAGGATCCACGCCACCAGCAGCGTGAGGGGGATGATGACGACACCCATGCGCGCAGCCTACGTGAGCAGCCCGAGGAGTTCCCGGGCGGTCTCATCCGGCGCCTCCTCGGCGAGGAAGTGCCCCGAGTCGAGGGCGCGGCCGCGCACGTCCTCTCCCTCGTCCATCCAGGTGCCCAGCACGTCGTAGATGCGGTGCATGGCGCCCTTGGCGCCCCACAGCACCAGCAGGGGGCAGGCGATGCGCGCGTGGGCATCTGCGGCGTCGTGCTCGAGGTCGATGGTGGCAGCCGCCCGGTAGTCCTCGCACTGGGCGTGGATGGTGGCCGGGTCGTCGAAGGCCTCTTCGTACGCCGCGAGCGCATCGGGGTTGAACACGAAGCCCGGCGCGGCCCAGCGGCGCAGCGTCTCGTCCAACCACCATCGCGGGTCGCTGCCGATCATGTGCTCGGGCAGGCCATCGGGCTGGATGAGGAAGAACCAGTGGTAGTACGCCGTGGCCAGGGCCTGGTCTGTGGTGGCGAACACCTTCGCGGTGGGCACGATGTCCAGCACCGCCGCCGCGGTGACGCGATCGGGATGGTCCAGGCACAGCCGGCGCGTGACGCGCCCGCCGCGGTCGTGCCCAGCCACGGCGAAGCGGTCGAACCCCAGGGCCTGCATTACCTCAACCTGGTCCTGCGCCATGGCGCGCTTGGAGTACCCGGCGTGGTCGTGGCCCGACTCCGGGCGCCCGCTGTGGCCGTATCCGCGCAGGTCGGCGCACACCACGGTGAAGTACTCGGCCAGCATCGGCGCCACCCGGTGCCACATGGCCATGGTTTGCGGGAAGCCATGCAGCAGCAGCAGTGGCGGACCGGAGCCCGCCACTGCCACCGCGATGTCCGTGCCGGTCACGCCGATCACCGATCGGTCGAACCCGGCGAGGGGGGTCACTTCGCGCCCTTCTCCGTGATCGTGACCTTCTCGATCGTCACGGGCGGGTCCGGCGTCTCGGTACCGGGTGCGGCCATGGTGGAGATCTTGTCCGCCACGTCCTGGCCCTTGGTCACCTGCCCGAACAGCGAGTAGTTGGGCGGCAGGCCCACGCCCTGCTGGCCGGTGATGATGAAGAACTGCGAGCCGTTGGTGTTGGGGCCCGCGTTGGCCATGGCCACCGATCCGAGCTTGTACTGGCCGGCGTCGGGCAGCTCATCCTGGAACTGGTACCCGGGGCCGCCCTGGCCGGTGCCCTGGGGGTCGCCACCCTGGATGACGAAGTCGGGGATGACCCGGTGGAAGGTGAGGCCGTCGTAGAAGCCCTGCTTCGCGAGGAACACGAAGTTGTTGACGGTCTTGGGGGCCTGCTTGGGGTCGAGGGCGATCTGGATGTCGCCCTCCGACGTGGAGAGGTCG
Source organism: Actinomycetota bacterium (assembly GCA_046095485.1). Lineage (GTDB taxonomy): Bacteria > Actinomycetota > Thermoleophilia > Miltoncostaeales > Miltoncostaeaceae > SYFI01. Next base: position 5,251 of record JBJTJN010000050.1, on the reverse strand, counting down.
GCCGTATAGGCGGCGTTCTCGTCGATGGTCATCTTCGGCGCCGAGGACCAGCTCTTGGCTGCCCCTGCGTCGCCGCCCGTGGTGCTCGCCGCGGCGGTTTCGGCGCCCGATGAGGTGCTGTCCGACGATCCGCAGCCCGCGATGAGCGGGACGGCGACGAGGGTTGCTGCTGCAGTTGCGGTGGCGATAAGTCGTCTCATGCGTTCGAGGATACCCGTCACCTACCGGCGATCTGGCCGTGGGGGTAGCGTCAGGGGTGAATGCACACGCTCTCGCCTGCCCGCGCTCACGCCGCGCGCCGCGCCAGCATCGCGGCGGCCGGCGTGGTATCAGCCATCGCCGCTCACGTGGCGGCGATGGGTGAGATGGCCATCCTCCCCGTGGCCCCGGCCCTCTGGGCGATGTTCATCGGGCTGGCCGCGGTCATCGGCACCCGGCGCGCGCCCTTCGCCGTGCGCGGCATCGGCATCACGGCCCTGCTCGTGCTCGCGAGCCAGATGGTGATGCACGTCGGCATGGTCAGCGCGCCGTGGGCCTTCGGCATCGCGGCCCACCACGCAGAGCCCATGCTCACGCCGGCGTCCGCCGCCGCCCACGTGGTGGCCGCGTTGGTGCTGGTCGCGCTGGTCGCCTGGGGCGAGCGGCTGCTCGCCGCGCTCATGTCGGCTGCCCGCGCGCTCGTGGCGATACCCATGGCACGCCCGCCGCGTCGCCCCGGAGTGGTGGCACGGATTTCCCCGGTCGCATCGCAGCACCCGCTGCACGGCGGCTTCCTCATCGCGACCCCATCGAGAGGCCCGCCCGTCCCCGCCTGATCTCGCCATCAGGAACGAAGGGACACAACAATGAGGTTGCGAGACATCGCGCTCACGGCATCCGCCGTGGCGCTCATCGCCGCACCCGCGGCGATGGCCCATTCGGGAGTGCAGTCCACGTCGCCGAAGTCCGGTGCCGTGGTGGCATCCCTGCCCGCGAACGTGACCATCACCTTCGCCGGTCGCCTGCTGCGCGTGACGCGCGTGCAGGTGCTCGACGCGAAGGGCGTGGATCACGCGGCATCCGCGCGGCTCGATCCCCGGAACGCGGCGCGGGTCGTGGTCCGGACCAGGTCGCCGCTGCCGGGGAACTACAAGGTGCTCTGGAAGGTCCAGTCGGAAGACGGCCATTCCGAGGCGGGCACCTTCACGTTCCGCGCACGCGGGCGATGATGGGCCGGCTCATGGCGGTGGTGGCCGTCGTGTTCGGGGCAGCAGCGCTGCTCGCGGGATGCGGCGGCGGCGAACAGCAGGACACCGGGCTCAAGGGGTTCACCCGTGACCCGGTGCCCGAGGTCGGCGGCGTGTCGCTGCCCGACGTCGGGCCGGCCGGCCGCGGCTCCGAGCGGGAGCTCGTGGCATCGCCGGGGCGCCTGCTGGTCGTCTACTTCGGGTTCACATCGTGCCCGGACATCTGCCCGACCACGCTCGGCGACATCCGGGCGGCGCTCAGGCGCCTGCCCGCCGCCCAGCGCAAGCGGGTGGAAGTCGCGATGGTCACGGTCGATCCGAAGCGCGACACCGTCACGGTACTGCGCAACTACGTGGGCCACTTCTTCACGACGTGGCGTGCATACCGCACCACCGACGCCGCAGCGCTGCAGCGCGTCGAGCAGGCCTTCGGGGCCAGGCACTCCATCACCCCGCGCAAGGGCGGGGGCTACGACGTGGTCCACAGCGCCACCACCTATGTGGTGGACGCTCGGGGCCGGGTCGTCGTGGAGTGGCCGTTCGGCATGCCAAGGCGCGATATCGCCGCAGACCTCTCGACGATCCTCCAGGAGGACACCAACACATGAAGACCATTACCCGTAGTGCAATTACCGGCCTCGCGATCGCCGCGGTGGCGGCAGGGACGGCGGGGGTGGCCGGCGCCCAGATGAAGGGCGGCAGCGCCACCAAGGCCAACATCTCCATCTCCAAGGCCACGGTGCGGGTGGTGCCCGATGGCACGGCCAACACCGCGGCCTACATGACCATCAGGAGCACCGGGACCAGGGATACCTTGAAGAAGGCATCCGTCCCGACGTCGTTCGCCGCGATGACCCAGCTGCACCGGAGCATCATGAAGGACGGCCAGATGACGATGGTCGAGCAGAAGAACGGCATCGTCATCCCGCGGAACGGCGTCCAGCAGCTCAAGATGGGCGGCTTCCACGTGATGATCATGGGCCTCAAGGCCGGTGTCACCGCCGGGCAGAAGGTGCCGATCACGCTGACGTTCAGCAAGGCGGGGGTCGTCAAGGTGACGGCCGTCGCGATGGAGATGTGACGTGAAGGGCGGGGCCGCCGCGCTTCTCGCCTGCGGCGTGATCGTCGCCGGCGGCCTCGCGGGGGTGGCGGCGTGGGGGTCGATGGACCCCCCGCCGCAGCCCGTCACCATCGAGGTGCTGGATCGCGGCGGCCACTGGCGCATCACCGGCACCCGCACGTGGCTCACCCACGAGGGCGACACGGCCCTTCGACTGTCGGTGGGGCAGCCCGTGATCATCCGCAACGACGAGGACACCGTGCACGTGGTGGGCCCATTCCGCATTCGCCCGGGCGAGACGGTGCACGGGGTGTTCCGGCGGGCCGGGGTGATGCTCGGCACGTGCGGCCCGGGGGTTCCGGCCACGCTGCGCATCGAGGTGGTGGACGCCTAGCGCCGCCCCGCGGCCCAGGCGGCAACCTGCGCCAGCACCACCGCCAGCGCGAAGATCCATCCCCACACGGGAATCACCAGCGCGAGGGGCAGCCCCACCAGCGCCACGCCGGACGCCACCGCGTGCGCGCGGCGCAACGGGATGCAGTCGGCCGCGAGGAATGCCGCCGAGAGCGGCACGCCGATGAGCGCCACCATCATGAGGATCGGGAAGGCCCCGGGCAGGCCGAGCACCAGCCGGGCCACCACGTCGGCGATTCCAAGTACGGCGAGGATGACGCGGCGGTAGGTCACCCGGCAGCCGGGGTGCCGAAGCGGTCGAGCACCTGGCCGCCGGCATCGATGAACGCGTAGCGAATCGCCCCTGCGGCGTAGTCGGCGCGAAGCGATCCGAACTCGGCGATGGACACCACGGCGTCGGGGCTCTCTGGGGTGAACTCGTCGCCGTCCGACCGGGGCGCGCCGCCGGTGCCCACGGTGAGGCACAGCACGCCACCGACGCTGCGGCGCTCGTACCTGTGGTTGTGACCGCTCAGCACCGCGGCCGCACCCGCTTGGCGGATGACCGGCAGCACGGGGTTGCCGGGCTCCGGCGGCCGGTGGATGATCACCCACCGGGCGTCGGCCCCGGCCGTGGCGGCCAGCGCCCGCCGCCGGAAGGGCAGGTCGGATGACTCGCCGTCGATGCCGAGCGTGATGAACGCCAGGCGCCCGTAGCGCTGCACCGACCGGTCGCCGCCACCGGGCCATCCGAACACCTCGGCCAGCGGCTTGCCGCCCTGGTAAAGCGTGTCGTGGTCTCCCACCACGCCGAGCATCGGTCCCTGCGCCAGCAGCGGGCGCATGGGGCGGAAGATCGTCTGGTCGAACAGCACCGGGGCAGCAGCGAGGTAGACGTTGTCGCCGGTGGACACCGTGAAGGCGGGTCCCTGCGCCGCGGACACCCGCGCCACGGCGTACTGGTCCTCGCCGCCCACTCCGTAGTCGCCCAGGATGATGAAGCGCACCGGCGCGCCTGCGGCCAGCGGCGGCGTGGTGACCGACCCGAAGGCCCGTGCGGTTCCCGCCGTGTCGGCCACCCATCCATAGCGCGTGCCGGGGCTGAGCCCCGTGAGGCGGCCGTCCCGCGCCGTGATGGTGCGCCCGTCGGGCCCGGTGGCGCGCACCTGCACCGCCTGCGGGGGATCCACCTGCCAGGCGATGCGTGCCGACGTGGCGGACACCTGCGCCACCCACGGCCCGCGCGTGAAGGGGTCGGGCTCGGTGGGCAGCACGAACCGCAGCCAGTAGAGCACCACGGCCATCACGAGGATGAGCATCACCCCGGCGATCGCCGACAGCGCGATGATCCACCTGCGCAGCACGCGCTCGCGGCCAGTGAGGTCGGTGCCTGCCACGCCGCCAGTGTTGCACCGCTCGCGCCCTGTCCGGGGGCGTGCGGACCCCGGGGAGGAATGTCGTCGCGAGCCGCACCCTCGGTTTTTACGCCGCCGGTCCACGAACCGGGCCGGACGGCGGTAACGTGATGGCAGTCCCCACGATCAGGAGCCCGAATGCCCCGCCTGAAAACCGTCGCACTCGCGACGACCGCTGCCGCCGCGATCGCCATCGCCCCCGCGGGCGCCATGGCCGCGAAGTCCAAGACGCCGCCCCTGCAGGGCGCGACCACCGGCGTGTCGATGTTCATCGAGCCCGACACCGGGCACACCCCGGTGGTGAACTTCATCAACTCGGCGAAGAAGACGCTCGACTTCGGCATCTACCAGCTCAACGACCCGGTGATCCTCGCCGCGCTGGTGCAGGCGAAGCAGCGCGGGGTGAAGGTGCGCGTGATGGCCACGTGGCAGACCTTCGCGGCCTGCAGCAGCACCGATCCCACGAGCAACCTCTACAACGAGAACACGCCGATCCTCGCGCAGCTGGCCGCGCAGGGCATCAAGACCGGCTGGCTGTTGAAGTCCATGATCAGCGCGCGGCCCTTCTTGGTGTGACCATCCGCGATCATGGCCTTCTCGTGGTAGTAGGTGAAGGTGTACGGACTCCAGCCGGCCTACTACGGCACCCCCGATCCCAAGTACCCGACCGAGGGCGGCACGCGCGGGTTCGGCGTGATCACCACCAACGCGCAGGACGTGGCAGAGATCCAGGCCACTTTCGACGCCGACTTCCCGCCGGCGCAGCAGGTGAAGTCGCTGTCGTCACCGCGCCGGGTGTGGTCGCCCAATGGGCCGGGCTACGTGCCGCGCCCGGGCGGCCTCGGCAAGATCATGCAGCAGATCGATGACGCCAAGAAGACGCTGGACGTCTATGCGCTGCTGCTCGACTACGCGCCCATCCAGTACAAGCTGATCAAGGCGGCCCAGCGCGGGGTGGCCGTGCGCGTGCTGTTCAACACCGACGGGCCGGCCGCCTTCACCCTGGGTTCGCTGCAGCAGATGGCGAGCGCGGGCATCCAGTTCGCGCACGACCCGAAGACGTCGGCAGGCACGAAGCTCTTCGTGCACACCAAGAGCATCATCAGCGACGCCGGGCGCAAGGGCGCGCTGGGGTACGTGGGCTCGATGAACGTGGG
>JBJTJN010000049.1:0-3937 GCA_046095485.1 Actinomycetota bacterium | reverse complement strand
CGGATCTCCTCGTCGGGCAATAGCGCCAGCACGTTGGCGATGTGCCTGCCGCGGGCGTCGCGGGCGGCCTGCGGGATCTCGTGCACCTTCAGGCGGTAGACCCGGCCCTGGTTGGTGAAGAACAAAAGGAAGTCGTGCGTGGACGCGATGAACAGGTGGTCCACCCTGTCCTCGTCCTTGAGCTTGGCGCCGCGCAGGCCCTTGCCGCCGCGACGCTGCGCGCGGTAGGTGGTGACCGGCAGGCGCTTGATGTACCCGCCCGCGGTGATGGAGATGACCATCTCCTCCTCGGCGATGAGGTCTTCGAGGTCGATCTCGCCCTCGGCCGGGATGACCTCGGTGCGCCGCTCGTCGGCGTACTTCGACCGCACCTCGGTGAGCTCGTCGCGGATCACCTGATACACGCGGGCCTCGTCGCCGAGGATGGCACGGAGCTCGGCGATCTCGGCCTGCAGCTCGGCGTACTCGGCCTCGATCTTGCCGGCCTCGAGCTGGGTGAGGCGCTGCAGCCGCAGGTCGAGGATCGCGCGCGCCTGCAGCTCGCTGAGGTCGAAGGTGCTCATGAGCCCCTCGCGGGCCGCGTCGGGGTCGGCCGCCGCGCGGATGAGCGCGATGACCGCGTCGATGTCCTTGAGGGCGATGAGCAGGCCCTCGAGCACGTGCGCGCGGGTCTCGGCGCGGTCGAGGCGGAACCGCGACCGGCGACGGATGACCTCGCGCTGGTGGTCGAGGTAGAAGCGGATCATGTCGCGCAGCGAGAGCGTGCGCGGCACGCCGTCCACCAGCGCGATGGCGTTGACGCCGAAGGTGGTCTGCGCCTGGGTGTGCTTGTAGAGCTTGTTCAGCACCACCTTGGGCACGGCGTCGCGGCGAAGCTCGATGACCACGCGGATGCCGTCGCGCCCGCTCTCGTCGCGAAGGTCGGCGATCTCCTTGAGCACGCCGTCATTGGCGAGCTCGGCCATCTTGCGCAGCATCTCGGACTTGTTCACCTGGTACGGCAGCTCGGTGAACACGATGGCGTTGCGCCCGTGCTTGAGCGGCTCGTTGTGGGCCAGGCCGCGCACCACCACGCGGCCGCGGCCGGTGCGGTAGGCGTCGCGCACGCCCGAGATGCCCACGATCTGCCCCGCCGTGGGGAAGTCCGGCGCCTTCACGAACTGCATGAGCCCGTCGGAGTCGATGGACGGGTCGTCGATCATCGCGATGCAGGCGTCCACCACCTCGCCCAGGTTGTGGGGCGGGATGTTGGTGGCCATGCCCACCGCGATGCCGGCTGATCCGTTGACCAGCAGGTTGGGCACCCGCGACGGCAGCACCGTGGGCTCGCGCCGGCGGTCGTCGTAGGTGGCGATGGTGTCGACGGTGTCCTCGTCGATGTCGCGCAGCATCTCGGTGGCGTAGCGCGAGAGGCGGGCCTCGGTGTAGCGCATGGCCGCGGCCGCGAACTCCTGCGATCCGAAGTTGCCCTGGCCGTCCACCGTGGGGTAGCGGCTGTTGAAGTCCTGGGCCAGGCGCACGAGGGCGTCGTAGATGGCCGAGTCGCCGTGGGGGTGGTACTCGCCCATCACGGTGCCCACGATGTTGGCGCTCTTCACGTAGCCGCGATCGGGCTGCAGGCCCCGGTCGTGCATGGCGAACAGCACCCGGCGGTGCACCGGCTTGAGGCCGTCGCGCACGTCGGGCAGCGCGCGGCCCACGATCACGCTCATCGCATAGTCGAGGTACGAGGACCGCATCTCCTCGGCCAGCTCGCGGGGCTCGATCCTCCCGTGTCGGTCGATCGCCATGTCAGACGTCCAGGAACTCGACCGAGCGCGCGTTGCGCTCGATGAAGTCGCGCCTGGGCTCGACCTTGTCGCCCATCAGCATCGAGAAGAGCAGGTCGGCGGCAGCGGCGTCGTCCATGGTGACGCGCTGCAGTATTCGTCGCTCGGGGTCCATGGTGGTCTCCCACAACTGCTCGGCGTTCATCTCGCCCAGGCCCTTGAAGCGGCTGAGCGAGATGCCTTCGCGCGCGAGTTCCATGATGGCCCCGCGCAGGGCGTCGTACGTGGCGGCCTCGCGGCGGCGCGACCCCTTGGTGACCGTGAACGGGGCGTCGCCCACCAGCTCGCGCAGCTTGGCGCGGGCCGCCCGGAACGAGCTGAGCTCAGGCGCCTCATACAGCGCCATGGGGATGGTGACCGTGCGGGCCTCGCCCGTGCGGGCCTCCACCGACCGGGCGCGCAGGGTGCGCGAGGCGGCGTCGGCGTCGAGCACCGTGAGGTCGGCGGCGTCGCCCGACGCCGCGGCCACGGCCTTCTCGAGCGCTGCGAGGTCGGCGGGCTCGGCCTCCACCAGGCCGTGCACCTGCAGGAACTCCATCAGCTCGTTGCCGTGCACGGCGCGCAGGGCCGACGACCAGCCGTCGTGCTCGCGCAGCGCGCGGGCGTAGCGCTGGAACCGCGCCTTGGTGAGCGCCGACTCGTCGCCCGACCCCGTGTGCAGCGTCATGTCGCCGATGTTGCGCTCGAGCAGCCAGTCCTCGAGGTCGGACTCCTTCTCGATGTACTGCTCGGTGCTGCCCTGCTTCACCTTGTAAAGCGGCGGCTGGGCGATGTACACGTAGCCGGCGTCCACGATCTCGGGCATGTGCCGGAACAGGAACGTGAGGATGAGCGTGCGGATGTGCGCGCCGTCCACATCGGCGTCGGTCATGATGATGAGCTTGTGGTACCGGGCCTTGGTGAGGTCGAAGTCGCCCCCGATTCCGGTGCCCATCGCGGTGATCATCGCCTGGATCTCGGTATTGCTGAGCACCTTGTCGATGCGGGCCTTCTCGACGTTGATGATCTTGCCGCGCAGCGGGAGGATCGCCTGGAACGACGATTGGCGCGCGCGCACCGCAGAGCCGCCCGCGGAGTCGCCCTCCACCAGGAAGATCTCGGTGTTCTCGGGATCGCGGTCGGAGCAGTCGGCCAGCTTGCCCGGCAGGCTCGTGGAGTCCATCACGCCCTTGCGACGCGCCAGGTCGCGAGCCTTGCGCGCGGCCATGCGGGCCTGCGCGGCGTTGGATGCCTTGGTGCAGATGGCCTTGGCCGTCTGCGGGTTCTCTTCCAGGAACTCCGCGAGCTTCTGGTTGACGATGGTGGCCACGAAGCCCGCGAACTCGCTGTTGCCGAGCTTGGTCTTGGTCTGGCCCTCGAACTGCGGCTCGCGCAGCTTCACCGACACGATCGCCGTGAGCCCCTCGCGGGTGTCGTTGCCCTCGAGGTTGTCGTCCTTCTCCTTCAGCAGCCCTTTGGCCCGCGCGTAGTCGTTGATGCACCGCGTGAGGGCGGTGCGGAAGCCCGTGAGGTGCGTGCCGCCCTCGTGGGTGTTGATGTTGTTCGCGAAGGTGAACACCGACTCGGTGAAGCCGTTGGTCCACTGCATCGCGATATCCACCTGGCCCTCCTCGCCCTCGGCCGAGATGGCGATGACGTCACCGTGCAGGGGGTCCTTGGTGGCGTTGAGGTGCTTGACGAAGTCGACGAGGCCGCCCTCGTAATGGAAGGAATCCTCCCGCCGCTCGCCGCGCTCGTCGGTGAGGGTGATGCGCAGCCCGGGGGTGAGGAAGGCCGTCTCGCGGAACCTCGTGGCCAGCGTGTCGTAGTCGAAGTCGGTTTCCTCGAAGATCTCCGGGTCGGGCTTGAAGCGGATGCACGTGCCCGTGCTGTCGGCCGAGCCGGCGTCGGTGATGGGCCCCTCGGGGGCGCCGCGCTGGTAGCTCTGCACCCAGAGGCGGCCCTCGCGCCGCACCTCGGCCGTGAGGGTCTCCGACAGCGCGTTGACCACCGACACGCCCACGCCGTGCAGGCCGCCGGACACCTTGTAGCCCTCGCCGCCGAACTTGCCGCCGGCGTGCAGCACGGTGAGCACCACCTCGAGGGCGCTCTTGCCGTCCTGGTCGGCC
>JBJTJN010000048.1:0-9213 GCA_046095485.1 Actinomycetota bacterium | reverse complement strand
GGGTGGTGGGGCCGCTGCTGGCTGCCGGTTCGGCGCTTGCGCTCGTGGCCGGTGCCCGTTCCGCCGTGGCTGGCGGAGTGCTCGCCACGCGACGCGGCGGGGCTCCACACGAACCCCCCGCCGTCCGCGGGACGCCATCGGCAGATGCGGCGCACGTCCGGACCGTCCGGGCCCCGAACCACCTCGGCGAGCTCAACCGTGCGGCGGGCACCCGTGGCGTCGCGCGCCTGATGCACCACCAGGTCGACCGCGCTTGCCACCTGGTCGGCCACGGCGCGCCACGGCAGCTCGAGGTCGCCCATGAGGGCCAGGGTCACGAGCCGGCGCAGGGCCTCGTGCGGGGATGACGCGTGCAGCGTGGACAGCGACCCCTCGTGCCCGGTGGTGAGCGCGCTGATCATGTCGAGGGCCTCCCCGCCGCGCACCTCTCCCACGATGATGCGGTCGGGTCGCATGCGGAGGGCATTGCGCACCAGCGCCCGAATGGGCACGGCGCCGCGCCCCTCCACCCCGGCCGGCCGCGACTCCAGGCGCACCACGTGCTGCAGCGGAAGGCGCAGCTCGGCGGCATCCTCGATGGTGATCACCCGCTCCGACGCGTCAATAGCAGAGCACAGGGCCGCGAGCGTGGTGGTCTTGCCGCTACCGGTGCCTCCCGTGACGAGGATGTTGCGCCGAGCGGCCACCGCGGCATGCAGGGCCTCGAGCATCTCCGTTGACAACGCGCCCAGGCGCACCAGGTCGTGGCCCTGCAGTCGCTCGCCCGGAAAGCGGCGCACCGTGAGCACCGGGCCATCGATGCTGAGGGGCGGCACCACGGCATTCACGCGCGAGCCATCCGGCAGGCGGGCGTCCACCATCGGGCTGGCCTCGTCGAGGCGACGGCCCAACGGCGCGAGGATGCGGTCGATCACATGCAGCAGGTGATCGGAGTCAGCGAACCGCGTGTCCACGGGCTCGATGCGACCGGCGCGCTCCACCCACACGCGCGCCGGGCCGTTCACCATCACCTCGGTCACATCGGGGTCGCGCAGCAGGGGCTCCAAGGGTCCCAGGCCCAGCATGGCGTCCACCACCGCCGTCACCACGGCGCCCCGGGCGTCGGACGACAGGATGTGCCGCCCGTCGTCGAGGGCGTCCTCCGCGAGGGATGCCACGGCCTGGCGCGTGGCGGAGCCCGGCTGCACCAGGCCCCCGCGCACGATGGTGGCCCGGATCTCCTCCACCAGTGCCGGGTCGGCCGGCGCGCCGCTCACCTGATGGCCCCGATGGCCGCCACCGCCCGGGCCAGCCCACGCCCGCGCGCAGGCTGTGCAGCGGCCACACGTGCTGCGGCACGGTCGTCGCACGGCGCGGTGGCGATGACATCCAGCCCGAGCGCCCGCGAGAGCGTGCGCTCCGATACCCGCTCGCCCGCGGGAAGGTGGCTGGCCACGCATGCGGCCCTGCGCCAGTGGCCCTCGCCCATCGCCGCCACGGCCCGCGCCGCGCCGTGCACGGTGCGCGGCGTCACGATCACCACGAGGTCTGCACGCGCTGCGAGCGCAGCCGCCAGCGCGGTGTCGCCGCGTCCGGCATCGGCCACCCAGCACGATCGGGTCGCGATGTGCGCGGCGAAGGCATCGGCGGATGCCACCGACCAGTGGGTGAGCGCTGCGGGGGTACGTGCGCCGGCCATCACATCGATGCCGGTGGGGTGGCGGTGCACCAGGTGCGCCAGGTGGTCCGGCCCGAGGCCCTCCCCGAGGTCGCGTAGGTCGTCGAGGGCGCGGGTGGCCGGGATTCCCCACAGGGCCGACGGACCGCCACCGTGGGCGTCGAGGTCGACCACCAGCACGGGCTCTGCTGCCTGCGCGCGATCAAGGGCCACCCCGCAGGCCAGGGTGGTCGCACCGCAGCCTCCCGTGGCGCCGATCACCACGATGCCGCTCACGGCTCAGATGCCGGGCGGCCGACCACGCGCACCTCACGGGCGAAGTCCAGTGCGCGCGTGACCTCCAGGGCCTGCTCGGCGCTGACGCGCAGCAGCAGGGCGTCGCCACTGCCATCGCCGCGCGACAGGTCGTCGCGCATGATGGACAGCACCTCGGCGCCCGACACCACCACGCGGGTGCGGCCGGCGAGGCCCTCGCCGTCGGATGCCAGCACGTCCACCCGCACGCCCGGCGACGGTGCGCCAGCTGCTGCGCCGAGGGCCCGCAGGGGCACGGCCACCGCCCTCTCACCCGCCTCCAGCGGTGCCGGTCCAAGGCCGGGTGCGCCGCCAAGCGCCGCCTGCGTGAGCGGCTCGCCCGCCGAGACCGGAGCCACGGTGCGCCGGCCGCTGGCCTCGGCGGCATCCACCAGCATGCCGGGCAGCACCGCCGCGGCCGGCACGCTCGCATAGGCGAGCAGGCCGCGGGCACCGCCTGTGCCGATCACCTCACCGGCGGGGATCGCGCGCGCCGCCACGATGACCCTCGCCCCCGGATCATCGCCCTGCCCCATGCCACTGGCGAGCATGAACGCCGCGACGGCGAGCACTGCAGCCACCACGAACCACCAGCCCGGGCGGCGGATGCGCAGGCCCCTCACGGAGCGTCTGCCCTCTCACCGCATGACGGGCACGGCGCGCGGTCCGCGCCCCCCGCATGGCACCAGCGGCAGGGACGCCAGGCGCAGTCGCACCAGCGCGCGAGGGCACCGGCCCCGACCGCCGGCACCATCACCTCGTCCTCGCCCCACGGACGCAGCGGCAGGTTGGCGGGCGACATCGAGGCCAGCCCCACGGCCACCTGGGCCCTGCGCAGCAGGTCGTCCGGATCGCCGTCGCGCGACCACGCCGCGATGAGGGCCGCGGCCCATCCCGCGGCCGGCACCTCCGGCGGCAGCCACAGCAGATCGCGGCCCAGCACGATGCTGATGGCGGCGAGCGGCGCCATGGACGGGTCGGCCCACGGCGGTCGCGCCAGCACCAACGCGCGGTGGCCGGCATCGTCGAGCACGTCCACCACGGCCTCGGCATCGATGCGCGACAGACGTCGCCCCAGGGGCGGCGTGGAGCGCACCCCGCCTGCGTCGGTGAGCCCCGCCGCCTCGGCCACGTCGTGGGACATCACCAGAGTGACCGGTGGGGCGTCAGGCGTCATCCGCCACGAGCCGGTAGCCGAGCCCCCAGACATTCACCACGTAGCGCCGACCGCCGGATGCGGCCGCGAGCTTGCGCCGAAGGCGCGACGCGTGGCTGTCCACCGTGCGGGTGCGCCCCATCGACTTGTAGCCCCAGACGTCCCGCAGCAGTTCCTGCTTGCTCACGACGCGGCGCGGATCGCGTGCGAGCGCCGTGAGCAGCCCGAGCTCCTTCGCCGACAGCACCACGGGGGCATCCGAGATGGTCACGCGTCGCGCACGGCGGTCGATCACGATGTCGTCCACCCGCAGCACGCCCGCCGACCACTCGCCGCCGGCGCGACGCATCAGTGCGCGCAGCCGAGCGAGGATCTCCACGTAGGCGACCGGGGTGCCCACCACCTCATCCGCACCCCGCTCGAGGGCGCGCACCACGCGGTGCGGCTCGCCCGCGCCCGACACGCCGAGCACGGGAATCGCGGCATCCCAAGGGTCGTCCGGGCCGCCCTCGCGCACCAGGCCCACGGCCTCGAGGCCGCCCGATGCCGGCATGTCGAGATCGACGATCACCGCCGACGGGCACGCGGAGTGGAGGACGCCCTTCACCTCGTCGGGGTCGGCGGCCAGCATCACCTCGAAGCGGTCGGCCTCGAGATCGGCCGCCAGGCTGCCCGACGCCGGCCGGGGGCCCACCAGCAGCACCGAGTGATGGGGAGCCTGCGTGGTCATGACGTCCTCCGATCGAGTGGGGGAGCCGTGTGCTCCCGGTGACCGGATAACGCGCGGGGCGCGCGCATGCTCCCCCCGGCGCGGTCGCGAAATCACCCACCGTGCGGGAAAAGGGCCGCGCCCGCGAGCCACACCCGATCGCCCGGCGCCAGATCGAGCACGCCGCTCGCCGCCTCGATCACGGCGTGCGCCCCGCGGCACGACGCTCCCCGGCGCGGCAGCGGATCGACCACGCGGAGCACGCACCCCCGCCGATCGACGAACACCACTCCGATGCGCGCGCGAAGGCCCACGCCATGCACCGCCGCGCACGGCACCAGCACCAGGGCCTCATCGGGTCTGGGATCAGGCGTGCCGAGCATGCCCACCAAGCGCGCCGTCGCCCGGTCAGCCACGTACGCCCGTGCCGCGGCAACGGCCGCCGGAGAGGCCACCACGGCGCCCGGCGCGTCGGCCGGGTCGGCCGGGTCGCGCAGACCAGCCATTGCGCTGGAGACCACCAGCGCGCCTGCGGCCCTGCCCAACCGATCGATGCGCAGCCTCGCCATGCCCGCATGGTGGGCAACGCCGGCGCACGCGTGGCGCACGCCCGGTGGCGATTACCTCAGGGAGTGCCCCATCGGCGTGACGGCGCAACCCACGGGCCGCCCCTACTCCGGCTGGCTGATGCTCCCCTGCAGCGCGGCCATGGCACGGGCGAACAGCAGGCCCATGGCGTCGGCGGCCTCGTCGGCGCTGTCCACGGGCTTCAGCGCGCCCATGCCGGCGGATGCCATCTGCACCGCGAGCTGGATCACCTGGAAGCGGTCGACCGGCTGGATGTGCCCGCCGCCCTCGGCCTGGATCTCCTCCATGGCCTCGCGCTGGGCGCGCATCATCTCCTTGAGGCGCTCCTTGAACTCCTCCGATGCGCCCTCGCCGAAGGCGAAGCCGAACGGGAACTCCTCGTCACTCACAGCCTGATCTCCCTCAGCGGCGTGCGGCTGAACATGTGGATGGTGTCCACGAAGCGCACGGTACGCGATTGCAGGTCCATCACGATGGAGTGGGTTCTGGCGCCGTCGCTGAAGTAGCGCACGCCCTTGAGCAGGTAGCCGTCGGTCACGCCCGTGGCCAGCACGTACATGGGCTGGGGCGCCAGGTCGCGGGCGGTGAGCACGCGGGTGGTGTCCTCCAGCCCGAAGGGCTTGAGGCGCTCGCGCTGGGCGTCGTCCTTGGGCCACATGCGGGCCTGGATCTCGCCGCCCAGGCACTCCAGCGCGGCGGCGGTGATGACGCCCTCGGTGCTGCCGCCGATGCCCATGTACACGTGGTCGCCGGTGCCGCGCACCGCCGCCGACATCGATGCCGTGATGTCGCCGTCGGGGATCAACTTGATGCGCGCGCCGAGGGTGCGGATCTCCTCGATGAGCTCCTCGTGGCGCGGGCGGTCGAGCACCACCACCGACAGATCGCGGATGCGCCGGTCGTAGCAGCGCGCGATGGTGTCGAGGGTGTCGCTGATGGGCGCCGCTATGTCGACCCGTCCCTTGGCGTTGGCGCCCACGCAGAGCTTCTGCATGTACATGTCGGGAGCGGCCATCACGCCGCCGGGCGCGCCGATGACGCACACGGCGATGGCGCCGGCGTCGCCGCGCGCCACCAGGTCGGTGCCCTCCAAGGGGTCGACGGCGATCTCGCACGGCATGCCGCCGGTGCCCAGCACCTCGCCCACGTAGAGCTCGGGGGCCTCGTCCTTCTCGCCCTCGCCGATGATCACCTCACCGGTGATGGGCATGGCGCTGAACTCCGTGCGCATGGCGTCCACGGCCGCGCCGTCGGCGGCGTGGCGGTCGCCCTGCCCCACCCAACGGGCCGACGCCAGGGCGGCCTGCTCGGTGACGCGCAGGAAGTCGGTGGCGGGCACGATCTCGTGCCCCTCGAGCCCGGTGGGCACGGGTGCGGGACCGTCGTTGGTGGTCATGCGTCCTTTCGCGACAGCCGCGCGGCGTGGTCCTCGTTGAACTTCTCGATGCCCTGGGCCGTGAGCGGGTGGTGCAGCATCTGGTGAAACACCTTGGGCGGGATGGTGGCGATGTCCGATCCCATGCGGGCGGCCTCCATCACGTGCACCGGCGTGCGGATGCTCGCGGCCAGCACCTCGCAGTCGAAGTCGGATGCCGCGAAGGCCTCCACGATCTCCGCCAGGTGGCCCAGGCCGTCCTCGTTGATGTCGTCGTAACGGCCCACGAACGGCGACACGAACGCCGCGCCGGCCGACGCGGCCAGGATCGCCTGGTTGGCCGTGAAGCACAGGGTCATGTTCACGCGGATGCCGTCGCGCGCCAGCGCCGAGGTGGCGCTGAGCCCCTCGCGGCTGGTGGGCAGCTTCACCACGATGCGCGGGTCGATCGCCGCCAGACGCTGGCCCTCGCTGATCATGGTGGGAACGTCGTCGGCCACCACCTCGGCCGACACCGGGCCGTCCACGATCTCGCAGATCTTCCGGTAGATGTCGTCCTCATCACCCTCCACCTGCGAGAGCAGGGTCGGGTTGGTGGTGGCGCCGCTCAGCACCCCCCACGATGCGATCTCCTCGATATCGGCGAGGTTCGCGGTGTCGATGTACAGCTTCACGGTGGGCCTCCGGAGGCGTGAACGCGTCCCGGCGACCCTACCAGCCGGGTTATGCGGCTCTCTGCCGGCGCACCGTGCCCCGCACCCACAGCACCGAGCCCGCCGTCACCAGCCCGCCGGCCACCAGCAGGACGATGGCGATGGTGAGGCTGTCGCTGCCGCCGGGCTCTGATCCGGCGATGTAGGCGCCCAGGGCGTCCGGCGCCCAGCGCACGCGCATTCCACTGTTCCACGACGGAGTGCGGAACACCGGGTCGGGGCAGCCCGCGCGCCCCGACGCCACGCAGCCGAGGTACCTCTCGCGGCTCGCACGGTTTGCGGCCTCCACCTGATCGGGGCTCACCGTCCAGCGGAACGCCTGGCCGTCGGCCATCAGGGGCACGCTCCGGGCCACCACCCTGCCCTTGTCGTTGATGTTGCCCATGGGCGTGGACGTGCAGGTGCGCACGCGGTTGTAGAGCGCGCACGCTGCGAAGGCGCCCGTGGGATAGAACAGCGCCCACCGCGCGCCGGGACCCTTGAGGGCGGCATCCTCCTGGTTCCGGTTCACGAGCCCCGCCACTCCCCCGGCGAGGAGCACGAGCCCCAGCACCACGCCTGCCACCGGCCAGATGAGCTTCCTCATGCGGCGGCCCCCTGGGTGCGCATGCGCCTGCGCGCGTATTCCTCGAGCACCGCCCCTGCGAGGATGAGCACGACCGCCAGCACGAAGTACCACTGCCCGCGTCGGGTTCCCCCGGCCGCCTCGACGGTCATGGTGCCGGGCACCCACGCAACGCGCACGGTGTCGCCGGTGCCCTCGATGTCGGTGGCGCTTCCGGCGTAGGTGAGGCCGCGCGCGGCCACCTGCTCGGCGATGATGATGTCACCCACCCACTGGCCGTCCACCTGGCGCCGGGGCTGGAAGTCCACCAGCGGCGCACCGGCGTCGGTGACCGGCACATCCTGCGTGGCGCACCCGGCCCAGGCCAGCACGCTGCCTCCCGCGATGAGGAACCCGGCGATGATGAACAAGGTGAGCCCGGGGATGCCCCGCATGAGGCGTCACTCTGGCATATGCTCGCCCCCGTGCCGCTGCGCTTCTCCCTCCCGATCCTGGTGTTCGTCGCCGGGGCGTCCACCCTGGCCGCCGAGCTCACCGGTGCCCGGTTGCTGGCGCCATGGTTCGGGGCCAGCAACCTGGTGTGGGCGAACGTGATCGGGCTCACGCTCATCTACCTGTCGCTGGGCTATTGGCTGGGCGGCAAGATGGCCGACCGCTACCCCAACCCGCGCGTGCTGGGCGGCGTGGTGATCGTGGCGGCCGTCACCGTGGCAATCCTCCCGCTGGCGCTCACGCCCATCTTCCAGGCGGCGCAGGGGGCGTTCGCCGACCTCTCGGCAGGGGCCTTCGTGGCCTCATTCGTGGGCACCATGCTCATGTTCCTGGTGCCCATCACCCTGCTCGGCACGGTATCGCCGTGGGCAATCCGCCTGTCGGTGAAGGACGTCGAGACCGCCGGATCGGTGGCCGGGCGGCTGTATGCGATCTCCACGGTGGGGAGCATCCTCGGCACCTTCCTGCCGGTGCTGGTGCTCATCCCGGCCATCGGCACCCGCGCCACGTTGTTCCTCATCGCGGGGGTGCTGGCGCTGGCCGCCATTCCCCTGCTGGGCGCCAGGGCCGTGGCGGCGCCCGTCGTGCTCTTCGCGATGATGGCCCTGCCGCTCGGCACCATCAAGGAGGAGCCCGGCGAGACCGTGCTGTTCGAGGCCGAGTCGCCGTACCAGTACGTGCAGGTCACCGAGAAGCCCGATGGCGAGCGCATCCTCAGGCTGAATGAGGGCTGGGCGCTGCACTCGGTGGTGCCGGCCGGCGGCGGGGCGCTGACCGGTGGCTACTGGGACGCCTTCCTCACCCTGCCGCTGCTCACGCAGAACCCGAACGCCCGCGTGGCGATCCTCGGCAACGCCGGCGGCACCACGGCGCGGGCGTTCCGCCTCACCTGGCCCGGGGTGCACGTGGATGGCGTGGAGATCGACCCGGTGGTCACCGACGCGGGGAATAAGTACCTCGACATGGCCGGGCCCAACCTCACCACCCACGAGGCCGACGCCCGGTTCTGGCTGGCCGGCGACCGCGGCCCGTTCGACGCCATCATCGTCGACGCCTACCGCCAGCCGTACATCCCCTTCCATCTCTCCACCGTGGAGTTCTTCGAGCAGGTGCGCGACCGCCTGGCTCCCCACGGCGTGGTGGCCATCAACGTGGGCACCCCGCCCGACCAGACCGAGGTGGTCGACCGCATCGCGTCCACCATGCGCAGCGCGTTCCCCGCGGTGCTCACCGCGCGCTACGGCGAGTTCAACAGCGTGGTGCTGGGCTTCATGGACGCCGCCGATGCCGCAGGCGCCCGCGCGCGCCTGGCCTCCGCCCGGGGCGACACCGCCGAGGCCGCGCGAATCCTCTCCCCCCTGCTCACCGAGGTTCCGGCGGGCGGCGAGGTGTTCACCGACGACCTCGCCCCGGTGGAGCAGCTGACCGACGGGGCGATCCTCGACTACCTGAACGAGGGTGCGCCGGGGGCGTAGGCTGCCCGCGATCCACGATCGGGAGGACCCGCATGAATCGCCACCACGCCGTGGGGAGCCAGGCGACGGTCACCTTCGAGAAGCCGAATATCTTCCGGTGGGCGATCGAGCTGAAGTAGCCCGATGTTTCGCAGGTGCGACAGGTGATGCCCACCTGGCCCCGCGCGCGCGAACGCCGTCTAGCGTGCG
>JBJTJN010000047.1:0-19861 GCA_046095485.1 Actinomycetota bacterium | reverse complement strand
GGTGGTGGCGTAGGGCCCCGGGCCGGCGGGGCGTGGGGGTGGAGGCGTGGCGCTAGGCGGGCGCACCGCCTGCTCGATGAGCGCGGCCGTCAGTGCCACGGCGGCGTCGACGTCGTCGGGGTGGCAGGCCTCGACGCTCGTGTGCACGTAGCGGGTGGGGATGGAGATGCAGCCCGCGATCGATCCCCGGCCCGAGAGCTGCAGGCTTGCGGTGTCGGTGCCGCCCTTGTTCGACACGTGCAGCTGGTGGGGGATGTCGCGCTCCTCGGCGAGCGCGATGAGCAGGTCGACCAGGCCGCGATGGCCGATGGCGCTGGCGTCCATCACGCGGATCGCGGCGCCCTCGCCGAGGCGCGTGGACGGTCCCTTCTTCGGGGTGCCGGGGCCGTCGTCGGCCGGGCAGGTATCGATGGCCACGGCGATGTCCGGGGCGATGCGGTGCGCGGCCGTGCGCGCGCCGCGAAGCCCGACCTCCTCCTGCGCCGTGGCGGTGGCGTGCACCTCCATCTGCGACGGCCCGGCCGTGCGCAGCCCCTCGAGCATCACGTACACGCCCACGCGGTCGTCCAGCGCCTTGCCGGTGACCAGCTCACCCAGCTCGGCCAGGTCGCGCACGCGGGTGGCCACGTCGCCCTTGCGCACGAGTTCCTGCGCCCGCTCGGCGGGAAGGCCCAGGTCGATCGTGAGGTCCTCCATCTTGGGCGCCTTGCTGCGCGCGGCCTCGTCGAGCAGGTGCACCGGCGTGGTGCCGACGATGCCCAGGACGTCCTCCCGGCCGTGGATCAGCACCCGCTGGCCCACCAGCGTTCGGGCGTCCCACCCGCCGAGGGGGATGAACTTCACATAGCCCCGGTCGTCCACGTGCGTGACCATCAGGCCGATCTCGTCCATGTGCGCGGCCAGCATGAGGCGCCCCGCGGGGTCGCCGGCCGGCTCGCGCACGCCGTCGATGCAGCCCATCGCCAGGTCGTCCACGCGGTCGGCGGTGGCCGCCAGCCGCGCGCGCACGATGTCGCGCACGCGGTCCTCGGCCCCCGGGGGCCCCGAGGCCTCGCACAGCTCGCGCAGCAGCGGCAGGTCCATCAGGCCCCGCGCGTCAGGTGCGGGCGCCGGCCGGCCCGTCCTTGAACGGGTCGGTGATGGCCCAGAGGGCGAGGTTGGCCGCCACGAGCGTGATGGTGCCGGGGATCAGCCAGATGCCGCCGCATGCCAGGAACCCGCCGCAGCCACCGATGTACATCAGCGTGCTGCCGAGCGCGGGCGAGCGGCGCACCACGATGGCGCCACCCACGGTGAGGAGTGCCATGAGGAACGCCACCGCGCCTGCCCAGCCTCCCGAGTGGTACTCGAGCGTGTAGAAGATGCCGCCCATCGAGAAGGCCTCGACCGCCACGAACGATGCGAGCACGCTGAGCACTGCGCCGATGCCACCGAGCACGGCGCATACGGGGCGCAGGCGCTCCTGCAGGGTGGGCTGCCGGTCGTCGCTCATGCGCAGTCCAGCACGAGCTTGCCGAAGTGCAGGCCGGCTTCCTCACGCTCGTGCGCGGCGGCGGCGTCGGCCAGGGGTCGCACGCTGTCGATCACGGGCACCCACGACTGGGCGTCCACGGCCGCGAGCAGCTGGGCGAACTCGGCCGGGCTGCCCATGGTGGTGCCGAGCACCCCGACCTGCCCGAGGGTGACGGGGCGCACCATCATCTCCACCTTGGCGCCGCCGGTGCCGCCGAACACCACCACGCGGCCTCCGGGCGCGCAGGAGTCCACGCTGCCGGCCCAGGTGGATCCCACCGAGTCGATCACCACGTCCACGCCGCCGCCGTTGGCGTCCTTCACCGCGGCCGCCCACTCATCCCCGGCGGTGGCGTAGTTCACGCCCGCATCGGCGCCGAGGGCCGCGGCCTTGGCCAGCTTGTCGTCGGATGACGAGGTGACCACCACCTTGCAGCCGGCGGCCTTGGCCAGGTGCAGCGCGAAGGTGGCCACGCCGCCGCCGATGCCGATGACCAGCACGGTCTCGCCGGGCTGCACCCGCGCGCGGCTGAAGAGCGCGCGCCAGGCGGTGAGACCGGCCAGGGGCAGCGCTGCGGCCTCGTGCCACGAGAGCCGTCCGGGCTTCGGGTAGACGTTCTCGGCCGCGATGACGATCTGCTGGGCGTAGGTGCCCTGGTCGGGGCCGCCGAGGATGCGAAAGCGCGGGCCGGGCGCACGCTGGTCGTCGCCCCAGGCGAGGGACGGCAGGATGATGACCTCGTCGCCCTCGGCCACGCCGGACACCCCGGCGCCGATGGCGCTCACCACGCCGGCGCCGTCCGAGCCCGGGGTAAGGGGGAGGGGCACCTTGGCCACGCCCTTGCGCACGAACACGTCGCGCCTGTTGAGCGCGGCCGCCTTGAGGCTCACCACGACCTCGCCCGGGCCGGGCTCCAGGTCGGGGACGTCCTCGAGCACCAGCACCTCGGGGCCACCGGGCTCGCTCATGCGAATCGCCTTCACCGCAACTCCTCCATGCACCTGCCTGCCCGACGCGGGCAGGTTACCCGGCCCGCGCCCCGATCAGTCGGAAGGCCGGGTGGCGGCCAGCATGGGCTGGATGCCCACGGCCACGCCGTCACGCTGCCACGACACCGCGGTGCTGCCGGTGGCGCGGCCCAGCGGCTGCCCCGCCGAGACCGTGACGCCCGCGGTGATGCCGGGCTCGTACGAGGCCAGGGGGCCGAGCCCCACGCGGTCGCGGCCCGGGGCGTCCACCCAGAAGCCCACGCCCGCTGCGGCCGCGCGGCCCTTCGCGATGCGCAGCGTGCCGGACACCGGGGCCACCACCATGGCGCCCGGGGCCGAGGTGATGACCACCGGGCGTCCGCCCGCTGGCTGGTAGGCGATGGACGAGCCCTTCGGGGCGGCGAGGGGGAATGCGAAGCCCTCGAGCACGGCGGCCTGTCCCGTGCGTGGGTCGGCCCCGTCGGCCATGGTCGATCCGGCGGCGACGGGCGCCTGGCCGCCCCACACCACCACCACGCCGGGGCCGTCCGTGGGGGTGACTGCCGGGATCACCTGCGGCTGGGTCATGGCGTAGCCGGCGGCGGGCGCGGCCGTGGCGCCGGCCGGCGCGCACGTGGGCGCGGGATCCTGCGCCGAGGCCTGGACCGGGCGGTAGGCATCACCGCCGAGCGTGGTGAAGAACGCGCTCACCCCCGCGGGCCACCCGCCGTTGAGGCCCTGCGGGTCGTTGCTCGCGCCCGGGGGGGCCCAGCGTCCGCCGATCTGCGGCAGGGTCACCAACCCGTCGGCGGCGTAGCGGTTGAGCGTGCTCGCGGCCATGGCGATGGCCTCGGCCGGGGTGGCGAACTGGATGCCGGGCCCGAGGCCGAACGGGTTGTTGATCTGCTGCGCCGGGCCGTAGGTCATCAGCATGGTTTCCTGCGCGGCGATGGCCACGAGCACCCGGGGGTCGATGTCGTTGGCCATGCCTTCGCGCACGAAGGTGGTGCCCTGCCCCGCCAGGGGGCTGCCGGCCGCGGCGAGCTGGGCATCGATGGCCTGGGCGTCGGCCTGCGCGGTGCAGCGAAGGGTGTTCACCCACCCCTCGGCGGAGCCCCCGGAGGCCAGCATAAGCGCCACGCCGCCCGCGATGAGGGCGCCGGAGGCGATGCGGGCGATGCGGGGCGTCGGCACGCGGCGCAGGTTACCCGCGACGCCTGACGGCGATCCCTATACGTTGCAGGTGTGTCAGACCAGGGAAAGCCCAGCCGCGGACTGGCCATCGGGATGCTCGTGCTCACGGGCCTGGCCTTCGTCGCGATCATCGTCGGCCTGGCGATGGGGCAACTGGCGGTGTCCGGCACGGCGGCCGTGGTGCTGGTGATCCTGTGGTTCCTGCTCCGGTCGATCCAGCGCAGGGGCGGCGACTAGCCCTCTGCTGCGCCCGCCCGTGCCGCCTGGTCGGGCGGCGCCGCATCGTCGGAGCCCAGGTCGCCCGCCTTCCAGATGCGCAGGACGGCCACGACGAAGGCCAGCACCATCACCACGAGGCTCGCGACGCACCACGGGCAGATGGCCTTGATGAGGAAGAGCTCCGCGTACAGGAGCCAGAGCGAGAAGAGCAGGCCACCGACGCTCGTGATGATGCCCAGCAGGCGTCCGGGGAACCCGGGCAGGAACGCCGAGATCAACATGAAGGCATAGGTGATGAACCCGAGGTACGACAGCGAGATACCCGCGATCTCGGCGTAGTCGGAGTTCTGCACCGTGGCGCAGCCACCGCCGATCACGCACGTCGGGGAACCCCCGGCCAGCTCCGTCCACGACAGGTAGCCCGTGATGCCCAGCCCGAGGAGGGCGAGGACACCATGGACCACCCGCAACCTCAGCAGCGTCAGCTGACGGCCTCGATCGCGCTGATCACCTCGCTCGCGTCCACCGCGCCGGTGATCACCTTGGTGCCGCCCGGGCCCTTCACCACGAAGGTCGGGGTGGCCGACACGCCGGCGGCCTGGCCGCGATCGCTCGCGGCGAACACGGCGTTCGCGGCCGCGTCGCCGCCCTTGGCGGTCTTCCAGGCCTCCACGTCGAGCCCCGGCGTGGCGCCTGCGATGCCGGTGAGCACCTCCTCGGTGGCCCAGCCGGAGTTCTCCTGGCCCTGGTTGGCGTAGAGCACCTCGGTGTAGGCGAAGCCCTTGTCCTGGGCCGCGGCGGCGGCGATGGCCAGCGCGCCCGCAGAGGAGTCGGATCCGATGAACGTGAGCGGCTCGATGATGAGGCGGGCCGTGCCGTCCTTGACCGGTCCCTTGATGATGCCGGGGATCGTCTTGTCGCTGGCGGTCTTGCACACCGGGCACTGCGGGTCGACGAACTCGCGCACGGTCACCGGCGCGTTGGGCTTGCCGATGGCGAACTCCGCCTGGGGAAGGCCCTTCACCAGCGCGGCCACCTTGGCGCCGCCCTTGGTCTCGGCGGGGGAAGACGCGTCACCCGAGGAGTCGCCCCCCGAGACGCTTACGACGATGAGCGCGACGACCACGGCGATCACCACGACCACCGCTCCGCCGATCAACCAGCCCTTGCGTGACACCCGGACACTCCTCGAGTTTGGATCATCCGCCCGCGGGCGCGGGCGACTGAATAATCGCATGCATCAGGTGATGTCGAAGCCCATCTGTTCCGATGCGGTGCCGTCCATGGGCGGGGTGGTGGCCTCGGCCGTGGCCGCGGCGTCCTGCGCAAGGCGGTCGGCCCGCTCGTTGAGCTCGTGCCCGGCATGCCCGCGCACCAGCCGTGGCTGCACCGCCTGATGCCGGGCGAGCTGCGCCAGCAGGCGTTCCCAGAGGTCACGGTTGGCCACGGGCTTCTTGCCGGCGGTCTTCCACCCGCGCCGCTGCCACGACCCCAGCCAGTCGTCGGTGATGGCCTTGGCCAGGTACGAGGAGTCGGTGACCAGGTCGACCGTCGATCCCTCCGGCGCGGCGGCAAGGCCCTCGATCGCGGCCATGAGCTCCATGCGGTTGTTGGTGCTCGGGGCCTCGGCCCCCGTGAGCACCACCTCCGAGCCGTCGGCCGCGATGATGATCGCCGCCCAGCCGCCACGGGCGTCGTCGGTGCCGTTGCCGGAGCAGGCACCGTCGGTGACGACGGTGACGGGATGCTGATGGCGGTGGGTCATGGGCGCGCAGCATAGAGGCGACCTCGGCACGATCCGCGCGACCCGCGTGACATCCCCGTCCATACGGTGGGCGCGTGGACGTGCTGGTGCTCATCATCGCGCTCATCCCCGCCGTGGCGTGGGACCTTCGCCGGCGCATCATCCCCGACCTGGTGGTGCTGCCCGCGCTGGCGGCGGTGCTGGTGATCGGGGCGATCGGGCACCGCGCCTGGTGGCAGCCGCTGGCGTCGGGAGCGCTGGTGGCGCTGCTGCTGCTGGTGCCGGCGCTCGTACGGCCCGAGGGCATGGGGATGGGCGACGTCAAGCTGGGCGCGCTCATCGGCGCGGCGCTCGGGATGGCCGCGGGCCTGCTCGCCGTGCTCGCCGGACTGGTGCTGGCCGCCGGGTGGGGGTTCGGGCTGGCCCTGGCGCGCCGCGCACGGCCGTCGACGGTGGCCCTGCCGCTGGCGCCATTCCTCGCCGCCGGGGTGCTGGCGGTGCTCGGTCCGGCGGCGCTCGTACACTCGGCCCATGGATCAGGCCATCGTCACCCGCCTGCGGCCGGCGCCGCCGTACGACCTGCGCCTGTCGGCGGGTGGCAGCGCGGGAGGCACCCGGCGCTGGCAGGGCCAGGTGCTCGTGCTCGCGCTCCACACGCCGGCCGGGCCGGCGCGCGCGGCGGTGCGCCAGCGGGCGGACGGCGAGATCGAGGCCGCGGTGCGGGGCCCGGATGCCGCGAGCGCGGTGGATGCCCTGAGGTTCGTGCTGGCCGTGGATGACGATCACGCGCCGTTCCTGCGCATGGCCCGCCGCGACCCGCGCATGGCCCCGGTGAGCGTGCGGCGCGCGGGGTACCGCCCGGCGCGCCGCGCCACCGTGGCGCAGTCGGTGATCACCGCGGCGTGCGGGCAGTTGGTGACCGGGCGCGAGGCGGCCCGCATGGAGCGCGCGATCGTGGCGATGGCGTCAACCCGCGCCGAGGACGGCCTGGTGCAGCCGCCCACCTCGGCCGACCTGGCGGCGCTGCAGCCCGCGCGGGCCGTGGCGTCGGGCCTTGCGGCGCGTCGCGCGGGGGCGATGACCCGCATCGCGCGGTCCATCGACCTCGACCGCCTGCGCGAGGTGCCCACTGAGCGGATGACCGCCCGCGTCACCCGCGAGCCGTGGCTCGGCCCGTGGAGCGCAGGCGTCATCGGCACCTACGGCCTGGGGCGGTTCGACGCCCCCGTGGTGGGTGATCTGGGACTCATGCGCATCATCGCCGCCGAGACCGGCCGCTGGCCCGACGCCGGCGAGACCCGCGCGCTGGTGGAGCCCTATGGGGAGTGGAGCGGCCTGGCCAGCGCGTACCTGCTCATGCACCCGCACGCACGCACGAAGCAGGGCGAGCGGCGGCAGCCGGGCCCGCGGAGGCAGCGCGCGGCCTGATCCGGCCGCGGTGCGCGCCCGCAGGGGCGGTATGCTGCGCGCCCGATGGCGCTTACCTACCGCACAGCGGGGGAGTCGCACGGCCCGGCCCTGACCACGGTCATCGAGGGGCTTCCGGCCGGCCTTCCCCTTACGCCCGATGACATCGACGCCGACCTCGCGCGCCGCCAGATGGGCTATGGCCGCGGAGGGCGCCAGAAGATCGAGACCGACCGGGTGCAGGTGACCGCCGGCATCCGCCACGGACGCACGCTGGGCAGCCCCGTGGCGCTGATGGTGATGAACCGTGACTTCGCCAACTGGTCGGAAGACCGCATGGCCATCTGGGAACCCGCCTCCGAGGTGGACCCCATCACGCTGCCGCGCCCGGGACACGCCGACCTGGCGGGCATGCAGCAGTACGAGACCGACGACCTGCGCAACATCCTCGAGCGCGCGAGCGCCCGCGAGACCGCCGCGCGCGTGGCGGCCGGCGGGGTGGCCAAGGCGCTGCTTCGCCGCTACGGCATGCAGGTGCGAAGCCACGTGGTGCAGATCGGCCCCGAGGCCGCTCCCACCCGCGACGACCTCGCGCTCTCCGACTTCGATGGGGTGGACGAGAGCCCGGTGCGGGCGCTCGATGCCGAGGCGTCCGACCGCATGAAGGCCGCCATCAAGGCCGCCGGACAGGACAGCGACACCCTCGGGGGGATCTTCGAGGTGTGGGTGTTCGACCCACTGCCGGGACTGGGATCGCACGTGAGCGGCGACGCCCGCCTGGACGGCCGCATCGGCCAGGCGATGCTCGGCGTGCAGGCCATCAAGGGCGTGGAGATCGGCGCCGGGTTCGAGCTCGGGCGCATCCGCGGCAGCGCGGCGCACGACGAGATCTTCTGGTCGGAGGATCGCGGGTACCACCGGCGCACCAATCGCTCGGGCGGCCTCGAGGGCGGCATGACCCACGGGGCGCCGCTGGTGGTGCGCGCGGCGATGAAGCCCATCGCCACCCTCAGCCGCCCCCTGGCGTCGGTCGACGTGCAGAGCAAGGAGGCCACGGCGGCGTTCAAGGAGCGCTCCGACATCTGCGCGGTTCCGGCCGCGGCGGTGATCGGCGAGGCCGTCATCGCCTTCGTGCTGGCCCAGGCGCTCATCGACAAGTTCGGCGGCGACTCCATCGCATCCCTCGACGCCGCGGTGGACCGCTACCGCGCGGTCCTGGCGCAGTAGCGTGGCCACGGAGCGCTGGATCGCGCTCGCGGGGTACATGGGCGCGGGCAAGAGCACCGTGGGGCGCTGGGCGGCTGACCTGCTCGGGGTGCAGTTCCTCGACGTGGACGACCTCATCGTGGCCCACGCCGGGCAGTCGATCCCCGAGATCTTCGCCCAGCGCGGCGAGCTGTGGTTCCGCCGCACCGAGGAGGACCTCATCCGCGAGAACCTCGCAGCCGAACCCGGGGTGCTCGCGCTGGGCGGGGGCGCGCTGGGCAGCAAGCGCACGCGCGACCTGCTGGGTCGCACCGCGTGGGTGGCCTGGCTGCGCATCGACCCCGAGCTGGCGTGGGACCGCGTGGGTGGCCTGCCCGGGCGCCCCCTGGCGCTGGACCGCGACCGCTTCATCCGCCGCGCCGGGGAGCGCGAGCACGTGTACCGCGAGGCAGCCGATGTGATCCTCGACGGCTCGCTGCCACCGGATGACGTGGCGCGCGTGCTGGCCGACTGGGCGCAGGACGGTGGCCCCGACGAGGACCAGGCGGGATGAGCACCACCGCCCCCGACCCGGCGATCACCGCCGTGATCGGCGCGCGCGAGGTGCCGGTGCACCTGGGCGCGGGCGCGATCGACCTGATCGGCCCCCTGCTGGCGGGCCGGGGCGAGGGCGACGGCGCCATGGTGGTGGTGGACGACGGCATCGCGTCCGCCGGTGAGCGGGCGGCGGCGTCATGCCGTGACGCCGGGCTGCGGGTGCACGTGGAGGCCGTGCCCGCGGGCGAGGCGTCGAAGAGCCTGGCCGAGATCGAGCGGCTCAGCCGCGCGTGCGCCCGGGCGGGGATACGCCGCCGCGACGCCGTGGTGGCCGTGGGCGGCGGCGTGGTGGGCGACCTCGCGGGGTTCCTAGCGGCGTCGTACCAGCGCGGCGTGCGCCTGGTGCAGGCCCCCACCACGTTGCTCGCGATGGTCGACTCCTCACTGGGCGGCAAGACCGGCGTGGACCTGCCCGAGGGCAAGAACTACGTGGGCGCGGTGTACCAGCCCGAGGCCGTGGTGATGGACACCACCGTGCTGGGCACGCTGCCCCCCCGCGAGCTCTCGTGCGGCTTCGCCGAGGTGGTGAAGTACGGGCTGCTGGTGGGCGGGGACCTGATGGAGATGGTCGCGGGCTGGCCCGAGCTGCCGGGCCCCGATGATGAGCTGGCCGACCTCATCAGGCGCTGCGCCGAGTGCAAGCTCGAGGTGGTGGCCGAGGACGAGTTCGACCTGGGCCGCCGGGCGATCCTCAACCTGGGCCACACGGCGGGCCACGGCATCGAGGCGGCGGCCGGGTATGGCCTCTACCACCACGGCGAGGCGATCTCGCTCGGCCTGCTGGCGGCCCTGCGCGTGAGCGAGCAGCAGCTGGGCCTCGACCCCGCGTGGCGCGACCGCACCGCGGCCACGCTCGCGCGGCATGGCCTGCCCGTGCAGCTCGACCCGTCGGTGGACGTGGACGAGGTGATCGAGATCATGTCGCGCGACAAGAAGTCGGACGGCCGGGCGCTCAACATGGTGCTGCTGCGCGCCCCCGGCGACGTCCTCACCCACCAGGACCCCGACCCGGCCGTGGTGCGCGCGGCCGTGGAGGAGCTGCTGCCATGATCACCATCGCCCTGCTGCATGGGCCCAACCTCAACATGCTGGGCCGCCGCCCCTCGCAGCACTACGGCACCCTCACGCTGCCTGAGCTCGAGGCGCAGGTGCGCGCCTGGGGCGAGGAGCGCGGCATGCGCGTGGGCACGTTCCAGACCAACTTCGAGGGGGCGTTCCTCGAGCACGTGCACGGGCTCGCCGGCGCGGTGGACGGCGCCATCGTCAACCCCGGCGCCTGGACGCACTACCAGTACTCCATCCGCGACGCGCTCGAGGTGATGGGCGCGCCGTTCGTCGAGGTGCACCTGTCCGACGTGGACGCCCGCGAGGACTTCCGCAAGGTGTCGGTGGTGCGCAACATCGCGCTGGCCACCGTGAAGGGGCAGGGGCCCGACGGCTACCGCGAGGCGCTGGACATCCTGAAGGCGGAGCTCGGGGCTTGAGCATCCCGGCGCGCCAGGCGCGCATCGGCGAGGTGCTGCGCGAGGAGGGGCTGGACGCCCTGGTGGTCACCGACCACGTGAACATCCGGTACCTGAGCGGCTTCGTGGGCTCCAACGGCGTGCTGGTGGTCACCCCGGACGCTCGGGTGCTGCTCACCGACTCGCGCTACACCGCCGCCGCCCGTGACCAGGTGCAGGACACCGAGGTGGTCATCGCGGGGCGCGACCTCATGGACCGCCTTGCCGAGGTGGTGCCGCACGGGCGCGTCGGCGTCGAGGCCGAGCACGTCACCGTGGCGCGGCGCGACCGCTTCGCGGTCCGCCTGTCGGGCGCTGACCTGGTGCCGACGTCCGGCCTCGTGGAGGGCCTGCGCGTGGTGAAGGAGGAGGAGGAACTCGACTGCATCCGCGAGGCCACGCGCATCGCCGATGCCGCGCTCTCGCGGCTGATCGACGAGGGCTTCGCGGGGCGCACCGAGGCTGCTACCGCATGGGCGCTGGAGGGCTGGATGCGCGACATGGGCGCCGATGGCGCGAGCTTCGACATCATCGTTGCGGGAGGTGCGCACGGCGCGCTGCCGCACGCGGTGCCCCGTGCCGAGGCGATCGCGGCGGACACCCTGGTGGTGATGGACATGGGCGCCCGGCACGCCGGATACGCATCGGACTGCACGCGCACCGTCGCCACCGGTACGCTCCCGGCCGCGCTCGAGGAGGCCTATGCGGTGTGCCTCGAGGCCCAGCGCGCGGCCCTCGCCGCCTGCCGGGCGGGTGTCCTCTCGAAGGACCTCGACTCGGTGGCACGGGGGGTCATCGCGCAGGCGGGCCTCGGGGACCACTTCGGCCACGGCCTCGGGCACGGTGTGGGGCTCGACATCCACGAGCGCCCGTGGCTCCGTCAGGAGGGCGGGGAGGTACTTCAAACCGGCATGGTTGTGACGATCGAGCCGGGCATCTACCTGGAGGGGGTCGGCGGAGTGCGCATCGAGGATCTCGCCATCGTCACCGACGACGGCTGCGAGGTGCTCACCCGCGTGCCCACCGACCTGACGACGACCAGCATCTAGGAGCGGCCGTGGGGGCCATCAGCAGCAATGACCTGAAGAACGGCTGGGTGCTCGACATCGACGGCGAGCTCGTCAGCGTGGTGTCGTTCCAGCACGTGAAGCCCGGCAAGGGCGGTGCGTTCGTGCGCACCAAGCTCAAGAACATGGCCAAGGGAACGGTGGTGGACAAGACCTTCCGCGCCGGCGAGAAGCTCGAGCGCGTGACCACCGAGACCAAGAGCATGCAGATGCTCTACGAGGACGGCGACTCCCTGGTGTTCATGGACTCCGAGACGTATGAGCAGGTCAACGTGCCGCGGGCGAGCATCGACGCCGTGGACCTCATCGCCCCCAACTCCGAGGTGCAGGTGCTGTTCGTGCGCGACGCGCCCTTCCGCGCGGAGCCGCCCGCGTCGGTTGAGCTGCAGGTCACCCAGACCGACCCCGGCGTGAAGGGCGACACGGTGAGCAACGTCACGAAGCCCGCCACGCTGGAGACCGGCGCGACCGTGAACGTGCCGCTGTTCGTCAGCGAGGGCGACCGCATCAAGGTGGACACCCGAACCCGGGAGTACGTGAGCCGAGCATGAGCACCGAGCCCGCCGCCATCGACATCGGCCTGGTCGATGTGACCCTGCGCGATCTCTGCACCCCGCCCTGGGGGGCGCGCATCGCCCCCGACGACCTGGGGTCCGCCGCCGCTGCGCTGGCTCCCATCGGCGCGCGGGTGATCGAGGTACTCGATCCGCCGTCGGCGCGAGCCGGCATGGACGGCCGCACCGAGAGCCCGCTCGATCGCCTGCGCGTGGTGGCCCGCCAGGCCGGCGGCGCGAACCTGGGCATCGTGGTCACCGGGCGCACCCTTCTCGGCGAGATCGCCCTCGGGTCGGGCG
The DNA here is from genome assembly GCA_046095485.1 of Actinomycetota bacterium. Classification (GTDB taxonomy): domain Bacteria; phylum Actinomycetota; class Thermoleophilia; order Miltoncostaeales; family Miltoncostaeaceae; genus SYFI01. The sequence goes on along the minus strand of JBJTJN010000047.1, from coordinate 7,590 downwards.
TGGCGGCGCGCCTCATCGCATCCGCCGCCGCCAGCGGGGCGTCGCGCGTGCGCGCCTATGACACCCTCAACGACGCCGACGCCCTGCGCATGGTGGCCGAGGCCGCCCGCGAAGCCGGGGTGGGGTTCGTGCCCACCCTCGTGCTGGGCCCGGTGCCGGACGGCGCCGACCCGCGCTGGGTGGACGAGGCCCTGGCCCTGGCGCAACTGCCCGGCGCGACCTCGCTCTGCATATCCGACCTGGGCGGCAACCTCACCCCGGTGGCCATGGGGCTGCTGGTGGGGAACGTGGTGGACAAGTGCCCCATCCCGGTGGAGGTATCGCTGCGCGCCACGGGCGGGCTGGCGTCGATGTCGGCGCTCAGCGCGGCGCTGGCCGGGGCGCACGCCCTGCACGCGTCGGTGGGCGCCGCGGCGCTTGTGGCCGGCCGGCCGTCGGCCGAGGCCCTGCACGTGGCGCTGCACGGCGGCGACCGCGAGTTCGACGTGGACGTGCCCGCCCTGGAGGACGCCGGGCGCATCATCTGGCCGCTGGTGGCGCCCGAGCGGGTGCGCCGTGCGGCCGAGCTCGCCGGCGGCCCGCAGCTTCAGCTGCCGCCCGACCTGGCGGCGGGCCTGCTGTCGCGCCTCAGCCGCCAGGGGCTGGCGTCTCGTGCGCATGAGGCGGCCGAGGAGTGCGCGGCGGTGTGCCGCGACCTCGGCGGCGTCACGTTCGCCCCGCCGCTCGGCGAGGCCATCGTCGCGCAGGCCGCGCAACACGTGATGGACGGCGTGCGCTGGCGCGAGACGTCATCGGAGCTGGCCGACATCGCCCTCGGGCCGCGGGGGCGCTTGCGGGGACCGGTGTCGGAGGATGCCCTCGCGGTGGCTCGCGGTGCGGGCACCACCGGCGAGCCGCCCGACCTGGCCGCCGTGCTGGCCGCGGCGCCGTCCGACGTGTCGGAGGAGGACGCGGTGATCCTCGCGCAGTTCCCGGAGTCGGGGCAGCGCCTGGTGGATCGCCGCCGGTCGCTGCTCGCCGAGGAGGCGGGGGACACCGGCATGGCCGTCGACCGCGGCCTCATCGAGACCCTGGTTGAGGTGGTGGAGGGCGCCGGGCAGTCGGAGGTGAGCGTGGAGATCGGCGGCGCGCGGGTGACGGTGCGCCCGGCCGTGGCCGCCGTTGCCGCCCCCGGCGGCGCGCCCGTGCCGGTGGCCGACGACGGCGTGAAGGTGGTGAGCCCGATGGTGGGCACCTTCTACGCGGCGCCCAACCCCGACTCGGACGCGTTCGTGAAGGTGGGCGACCGCGTGGTGCAGGGTCAGGTGCTCTGCATCATCGAGGCCATGAAGATCTTCAACGAGATCACGGCGGAGCGCGCCGGCACGATCAAGGAGATCGCGGTGGGCAACGCCGACCCCGTGGAGTTCGGGCAGACCCTCTTCGTGCTGGCCCCGTGAAGCTGCTCGTCGCCAACCGCGGCGAGATCGCCGTGCGCGTCATCCGTACCGCCCGCGAGCTGGGGATTCCCACCGTGGCCGTGTACTCCACGGCCGACGCCCAGACGCCCGCGGTGGAGATGGCCGACGAGGCCGTGTGCATCGGGCCGCCTCCCGCCCGCGAGTCGTACCTGGACATGCGCAACGTCATCGGCGCCGCCGAGGTGACCGGCTGCGACGCCGTGCACCCGGGGTATGGGTTCCTGTCCGAGAACCCCGACTTCGCCACCGAGTGCGCACGCAACGGCATCCGCTTCGTGGGCCCCGACCCCGGCGTGATGCGCCGCATGGGCGACAAGATCCAGGCCAAGGAGGCCGCTGTCGAGGCCGGCCTTCCCGTGCTGGGCGGGTCGGAGGGCGGGGTCACCGACGTGGCTGCCGCCATGGCAGCGGCCGAGGACGCGGGGTACCCGATCCTGCTCAAGGCGTCGGCCGGCGGCGGCGGGCGCGGCATGCGGCGCGTGGACAGCGCCGACGAGCTCGAGCGCGCGTTCGAGAGCGCATCACAGGAGGCCCTGGCGGCCTTCGGCGACGGCTCGATGTACGTGGAGAAGCTGCTGGAGGGCGCGCGCCACGTGGAGGTGCAGGTGCTGGCCGACGGCCTCGGCGGCGTGCTCATCGTGGGCGACCGCGAGTGCTCGATCCAGCGGCGCCACCAGAAGGTGGTGGAGGAGGGTTCGGCCCCGAACCTGCTCGACTCCACGCGCGAGGGGCTGCATGCCGCGGCCGAGCGGGCCTGCCGCGCATGGGACTACAAGTCGGCCGGCACGCTGGAGTTCCTGGTGGACGCCAAGGGCGACTTCTACTTCCTCGAGCTCAACGCCCGCCTGCAGGTGGAGCACCCGGTCACCGAGCTGGTGAGCGGCATGGACATCGTGGCCGAGCAGCTGCGCATCGCCGACGACCAGGTGCTGTCGCGCACCGGCCGCATCGAGCCCAACGGCCACGCCATCGAGTGCCGAATCAACGCCGAGGACCCATCGTTCGACTTCCGCCCGGCCGCCGGGCGACTGGGCCTGTTCCAGCTGGCGGCGGGCCCCGGGGTGCGCGTGGACACCTTCTGCCGCACCGGCGGATACGTGCCTCCGTACTACGACTCGCTCATCGCCAAGCTCTGCGTGTGGGCGCCCGACCGGCCGCGCGCGGTGGCCCGCATGCAGCGCGCGCTGTCGGAGAGCATCGTGGAGGGCGTGCCCACCACGCTGCCGCTGCTCGAGGAGATCTCGCGCGAGGACGTGTTCGGGTCGGGCAGCTACACCACGGCCTACCTCACCGAGCGCGCGGAGTTCCTGCCGTCCCTGGGCGGCGGGTCGCGCTGATGGCGGAGGTCTCGCGAAGGCAGGCGCGCCGTCAGGCGGTCATCCTGCTCTACCAGCGTGACGTCACCGGCCTTCCGGTGCCGGAGCTGGTGGAGAACGCCCTGCGCGCGGGAGAGCACGCCGACGATCCCTTCACGCAGGCGCTCGTGGACGGCGTAGAGGCCGACCGCGCGGTGATCGACGATCGAATCACGGCCTCGGCGGATGGCTGGACGGCCGATCGCATCGCACCCCTCGAGCGCAACATCCTGCGGGTGGCCGTGTACGAGCTCGGCACCGGCGACGTGCCGGTGCCGGTGGCGATCGACGAGGCCGTGGAGATGGCCAAGAAGTGGTGTGCCGCCGAGGCCCCGAAGTTCGTGAACGGTGTGCTGGGGCGCGTGGCGCGCGAGAACGAGGAGGCCGCGGCGTGAGCGCACGCGAGGAGCTCGAGCTGGCCACGCGGCGCCTCGAGGAGCTCTCCCAGCGCATCGCCCAGGCCGTCAACCGTCCTGCCGCGGAGATCGAGGAGCTCGCCCGCCAGGCATCCGACCTCTCGGCCGCCGTGGTGGAGATCATCCCGCGTGCCATCGCCGAGGCCGAGGCCGAGGCCCGGGGTGACGTGCCGCGTATCGGCGACCCCGCTCCCGAAGAGCCGGCGTTCGTGCCCGACGGCCTGTCGGAGGACGAGCCGGCCTAGTCGCTCTCGGGGCTGGTCTCGGCGTTCTCGATGCCCGCGCGCATCGCGGCGTCGGCGCCCACCATCTCCACCCCCGGGGGAAGCTCCACGTGCACCTCATCGGTGGCATCCAGCCATGCGCGACCGGCCTCGATGTCGGCCGCCAGCACATGGCCGCCGGTGGAGTGGTCGCGGGCCATGGCGTGCAGGTGCCAGCCCGGCACCTCGAGCCCCGCGGCCTCGCTGGGGAACCGGAAGCCCACCACCACGGCATCCACATCGGCCACGTCCCACTCGGCCTGCTCCTTCACCACCTCGTCCAGCGGGGGATAGGGCTTCTGCTGCCGGGGAACGCTGCGCAGCCTGAGGCGCCGGAAGCGCCCCTCGATGCGCACGGCCGACACCGCCGCGGGCGCCAGGGCGTCGAGTCGGGCAAGCAGGTCGGCGTGGTCGAGGCCATGCAGGTCGACGGGCGGCCCCGGGGCGAATGGCGTGACCACCGCGAACGGGGTGGTGGTGGCGGGGTCGACGGGGGAGAGCGACCGGTCGGTGCGCCCCACCAGCGCCTGGCCGTCCACGATGATGAGTTCGCCGTCGAGGCCTGCCAGCGTGCCGAGCCCGAGGTCGCCGTGCGCCATCACCTCGCCCACGGTGAGGTCGCCGTCGTAGCGGGAGTCCATGAGGGCGGCGATGGTGGACGTCTGGAACAGGTGATGCGCCGCCGCGGCATCGGCCGCCGCCCCGCGGCGGTCCTCTGACACCAGGTGCAGCGCACGCACGAGCTCGGGATCGATGGCCATGCGCGCAGTGTGCCCGCTCGGGCCGCTCATCGCATCGGCCGGTCGTACACTTGAGTACGTGATCACGCACTCCGATTATCCGCTGCTGGCGTCCCTCGATGGGCCGGGGCAGCTGCATGACATGGACGACGCCCAGCTCGAGGCCCTGGCGGCCGAGATGCGCCGGGCCATCATCGACACGGTCTCGCAGACCGGCGGCCACCTGGGCTCGAGCCTCGGCACCGTGGAGCTCAGCCTGGCCCTGCACGCCGAGCTCGAGAGCCCGCGCGACCGAATCCTTTGGGACGTCGGGCACCAGGCCTACGGGCACAAGCTGCTCACAGGGCGCCTCGACCAGTTCGACACCCTGCGCCAGTACGAGGGAATGTCGGGCTTCCTGCGCCGCGAGGAGAGCGAGCACGACGTGATGGGCGCCGGGCACGCCAGCACCAGCATCTCGTATGCCGTCGGCCTGGCCGAGGCCATGCGCGTGACCGGCCGCCGCGACCGGCGCATCGTGGCCGTGATCGGCGACGGCGCGATGACCGGGGGCATGGCGTACGAGGCCATGAACCACGCCGGGCACCTGGGATCACCCATCACCGTGGTGCTGAACGACAACGGCATGAGCATCTCCGAGAACGTCGGGGCCTTCGCCGGCGCGCTGCAGAAGGCGCGCCTCGACCCCACGCTCACCCGCGTGCGGCATGAGATCGAGAAGGGCCTCGGCCTGATTCCCGGCATGCACGACCTCGGGCACTCCCTGAGCAACGCCACCAAGGCCCTCTTCGTGCCGGGGCAGCTGTTCGAGGCGCTCGGATTCGCCTACATGGGCCCCCTCGACGGGCACGACATCAAGGCCATGCGCCGCGCGCTCGAGAAGACCGCCGACAGCGACCGGCCGGTGCTGCTGCACGTGCACACCGACAAGGGACGCGGCTACGGGCCGGCCGAGGAGGATGGCGAGGCCATGCACGGCTCGGGGCCGTTCGCCGTGGAGAGCGGGAGGGCCGCGAAGCCCGCCACGCCCGCGCCGCCGGCCTACACCGAGGTGTTCGGCAAGGCGCTGGTGAAGGAGGCCGAGGCCGACCCGCGCGTGGTGGGAATCACCGCCGCCATGCTCAAGGGCACTGGCATGAACCACATGCTGCAGCGCTTCCCCGAGCGCACCTACGACGTCGGCATCGCCGAGCAGCACGGGGTGGTGTTCGCGGGCGGGCTGGCGATCGCCGGCTACCGCCCGGTGTGCGCGATCTACTCCACGTTCCTCCAGAGGGCGTACGACCCGATCGTGCATGACATCGCCCTGCAGGGGCTGCCGGTGGTATTCGCCATCGACCGCGGTGGCCTGGTGGGCGACGACGGCCCCACGCACCACGGAGTGTTTGACATCGCGTACATGCGGTCGATCCCCGGCATGGTGGTGATGGCCCCCATGGACGAGGCCGAGCTGGTGCACATGCTGCACACGGCGCTTCGCATCGACGGCCCGTCGGCATTGCGCTACCCGCGCGGCGCCGGCACGGGCGTGGCGCTGCCCGATCGGCCCGTGGCCCTCGAGCTCGGCCGCGCCGAGGTGCTGGAAGACGGCTCGCGGGTGGCCCTGGTGGGATACGGGTACGGCGTGCAGGTGGCGCTCGACGCGGCGGGGATCGTGTCCGAGTCGCTCGGCGTGCGGCCCACCGTGGTGTACGCCCGCGTCGCCAAGCCGATCGACGCCGAGCTGCTGGACGAGCTCTCGCGCACCCACGACGTGGTGGTGACCATCGAGGACCACGCCCTGGAGGGCGGCTTCGGCAGCGCGGTGCTCGAGGTGATCGGCAGCGGGCCGGCGCGCGTGGCGCGCCTGGGCATCCCCGACCGCTTCATCCAGCACGGACGCCGTGACCTGCTTCTGGCGGAGGCCGCGGTCACGCCCGCGGCGGCTGCCCAGGCAGCTCTCGCGGCCCTCGAGGTGCAGTCGGCGCACTGACGCGCGACGTCCGGCGCATGCGTGCGCAGGACGACGCGATGGGCGCCGCTAGCCTTACCGCCGTGCCCCGGCAGCGACTCGACGCGGCGCTCGTGGATCGCGGGCTCTTCCCGTCGCGCGCACGCGCCCAGGCGGCCGTGATGGCCGGGCGCGTGCGGGTGGATGGCCGGGCCGACGTGAAGCCCGGTCAGCAGGTGGGGCCCGACGCGGCGATCGAGGTGGACGAGGGCCCGGAGTTCGCGTCGCGCGGTGGCCTGAAGCTCGATCACGCCATCGAGCGCCTGGGGGTGGATGTCGCCGGCGCCCGCGCGATCGACGTGGGGGCATCCACCGGTGGCTTCACCGACGTGCTGTTGCGCCGGGGCGCCGAGCGCGTGATCGCCGTGGACGTCGGCTATGGGCAGCTGGCATGGGCATTGCGCGCGGACGCCCGCGTGACCGTGCTCGATCGCACCAATGCACGGGCGCTGGAGGCCTCGATGCTGCCCTGCGTGCCCGACCTAGCGGTGATGGACGTCTCGTTCATCTCGTCAGCCCTCGTGTGGCCTGCGGTGGCGCGATGCCTCTCGCCCGCGTACCGTGCCCTCGTGATGGTCAAGCCGCAGTTCGAGGTGGGACGCCAGAACGTGGGATCCGGCGGGGTGGTGCGCGACCCCGCCCTGCGCCACGACGCCGTCATGCGCGTGGCCGACGCCATCGCGCAGTCGGGCGGCCGGGTGGCCGGCGCCACCGACAGCGGCACCCCGGGGCCCAAGGGCAACCGCGAGGTGTTCCTGCTTGCCGTTGGTCCCGTCGCCGCGGCCCCGGGGGCCGACGTGCAGGCCGTCGTGGCCGCAGCGGTAGCCGAGGGGTCCTGACCATGCCGCCGTATCGCCCCATCAGCGAAGTTGCCGGCGCCCGGGCCCAGCGCGTGCTCATCCTCACGCATGGCGCCGCCGAGGTGACGGCGGGCGTGATGCCCACCGTCATCTCCATCCTCGACGCCCGCGGGGTGGAGGTGGCCGCCACCGCGGAGGAGGCTGCCAAGCACCCGCCGCTGGTCGAGCGCACCATCATGGAGCCCACCGACCTGCGGGGCGATGGGTCCGACCTCGTGCTGGTGCTGGGCGGCGACGGCAGCATCCTGCGCGCCCTCTCGCGCGAGGCCACCACGGGCGCGCCCGTGCTGGGCATCAACTTCGGCCGCGTGGGCTTCCTCGCCAGCGTGGAGCAGTCCGACCTCGAGCGCGGGCTCGCCCGCGCCCTCGACGGCGACTACATCACCCTCGGCCTGCCGTCGCTCAAGGCCGAGTGGAGCGAGGGCACCCTGCAGGCGGTGAACGACCTGGCGTTCCTGCGCGGCGGCGAGTCGCGCCTGGCCGACCTGTCGTACTCGGTATCCGGC
>JBJTJN010000046.1:0-16317 GCA_046095485.1 Actinomycetota bacterium | reverse complement strand
AACGCCGACGCCCTGCGTGCGTTCCGGGCCCCGGCCGATGCCATGGCCGCGTGGGCCGAGGAGATGCCCGCGGCCGTCGAGGCACTCGGGCGCGCCGCCGATGCGGCCGACGAGCTCGCGGCCTGGCGCGACGACCCGCGGCGCATCATCGCCTCGCTCGTCGACATCGACGCGGCCGCCGCGGTGCAGGAGCGCGCGCATGCCGCCTACGCCACGTTCGCCACGCTCACCGAGCCCCTGGTGGAGCGCCAGGACTCCCTCGACCCGGCGTTGCTGCAGGCCCTCATCGCCGTCGAGAGCGCCGCCGACGCCGCGGGCCTTGGCGCATCGCTCGGGAAGATGCTGGCCGAGGCCATGCCGGGCATCATCGAGGCGGCGGACGAGATGGCCCGCGCGCACGTCACGCCGCTGAGCTAGCCCCCGCGGCCACCGGCTCAGTGGCCCCCGCGTCGCCGCCGGCGTCGAGGTCCGGCCGCGCCACGCCATCGGGCGCAGCGACCTCGCCGTCGCCGCCCTCGGGCTGGAAGCCCGACTCGATAAGCGCCTCGATGCGCGCGAGGTCGTCCTCGGTGAGCGGGGGGAGGTCGATGGCCCGGGAGAACTCCCCGAGTTGCTCCTCGGAGTGGATGGGGGTGACCACCGATGCCACGCCCGGGCGCGAGAGCACCCAGAGGATCGCCGCCTGGCCGAGGCTCCACGGGCGGCCCTCGGCGTGGAGGAAGTCGAGCGTGCCGACGCGCCGGAGGCCCTCCTCGAGCCACTCGCGCGAGAGGTCTGCACGCGGGTCGCCGGGCGGGAAGGTGGTCTCGCGCGAGTACTTGCCCTCGAGCAGGCCCCGGCAGTGCGCGCCGCGGGCGATCACGCACGATCTGGCCGCGTGGGCCAGGCCCGCGATCTCCGCGCCGGGGTCGTGGCCCAGGACGCCGAGTTCCACGTCGAGCACCGGGAAGCGCTTCTGCCGGATGAGCCTGCGCCCGTCGCCCGGGCGCGCGCGGGCGGGAATCGCCGCGCCGAACACCCGCACGGTGCCCTCGGCCACCAGCTCGTCCATCACCTGGGCCAGGGCGTCGTCGGCCAGCGCGCGGCGCGGCGGGTGGTGCAGCTCGCAGATGTCGATCACGCCACCGAGGCGCTCGGCGCTGGCGCGCACCGCGCTGCGTATGGCGTCGGGGCGGAAGTCCTGCGGCATGGGGCGGCCCGGCTTGCGCGGCTCGGCGTCCTGCCAGGCGTAGCCCACGCGGGTGGCCAGCACCACGCGGTCGCGGCGATCGGCGAATGCCCGGCCCAGCACGTGCTGCACGCGGCCGTCGCCGTCGCGGTCGGCCGCGTCGAACAACGTGACGCCCCGGTCGAGCGCCGCGTGCAGCAGGCGCACCGCCTCGTCGTCACCGTCGTCGCCCCACCATCCGATGGCGAATGGCTCGGCCCCGAACCCCACTTCCGACACGCGGATGCCCGTGCCGGGGATCTCCCGATAGCGCATGGGCAGTGAGGTTACGCACGCCCCCCGACGCATCCGGCCCCGCGGGCCGCGCCGGGGTCAGTCCTCGTCGTCCTCGTCCTCCATGAGGAACTCGATGAGGTCCTCCACCGTGAAGCGGCCCGCCTGCATCGACGCCATGAGGCCGTACACCGTTGCCGAGTGCGGGCGCTCCAGCACGTACTCGCGAATCGCCTCGTTGCCCGTGGCGTCGATCTCCTCCACGGCCTTGCGCCCCACGGCGGTGGCCACCACGCCCGTGCCCTCCACGTCCACCAGGCCGGCCACCGACAGCGACTTCGCCGCCGCGGCGATCTCATCGGGCTCCGCGCCGAACTCCTCGGCGAGCTCGGTCATGGGCCGCCCGTCGGGCTCGCGGGTCAACGAGCGCAGCAGCAGGTACGAGCCCGATGAGAGCCCGGCGTCCATCACCACCTGGTCGAGCACGCCCGCCACCTCGGCGAGCAGCTGCAGGTCGTCCTCGTCGCGGTACATGGCTAGGGGCCGTACCGGTGGGCCGGGGCCGGGCGCAGCGAGTCGTACGCCGCGCCCATCCAGATGCGGCCGGTCACGCCGCGGTCGTCGAGCGTGCGCAGGGCCGATCGCACCACGCCTGCGCGCGCGCCGCGCCCGTGGGTGTTGGCCACCGTGATGGCGAAGTCGTGGTCGGCGTCCGTGCGCACCGGACGGCCATTGGCGCGGGCCAGCGCCACGCGGGCGTCGGCCAGGCGCAGCGGGTCGTCCACGGTGAGGTAGCACTCGAGCGATGCCCAGTCGGGGGCGAGCTCGGCGAGCACGGCGTCGAAGTCGTCGGCGTACGGCACGCGCGCAGGCTAGCCCAGCGCCGGGGCGCCGTGGGGCGACTCCGGACGCGCCGCGGCGAGCGCCGTGGACACCTCGGCGCGCACCTGCGCGAAGCGGACGTCGTCCAGCACCGGGTCGGCTGCGGGCATGTCCAGCGGCACCTCCACCCAGCTGCGGCAGCCGCGCATATCGGGCGACACGTCGAGGGGCAGGGCGGGGCTCACGCGGTGCACGCGCGGAACGATCACCATGAGCGGGTGCTTCGGGCGCCAGCGCAGGCGCGCCTCGGCGTACCGGGGCCCGAGCACGTGGAACGGCGCGAGGGCGTCGAGCTCGGACTGCTCGCTCACCTCGTGGACATCCGCCACCTCGCACCAGGCGGCCATCTGCACCCGCGGGGGCTCCTCGGTGACGGCCAAGAGCTCGGGCCAGCGCTCGGCCACCTCGGGCGCCAGCAGCTCGGGGCGCTGGTGCACGTGGGTGGGCAGCAGCAGGAACTCGCGGTGGGGCACGTCGAAGCGCCTCTCGCCGATGCCGCCCTTGCGCAGCATCACCACCTGGTCGCCCGCCAGCATGGCGGCGATGACGGTTGCCCATTCCTTCAGCGCGAACGGCTGCACTCGGCAAAGGTAGCGCGAACCGGCGCTACCATCGGGGCCATGATCGACGCCATCCTCTCCCGGGCCGCGGAGGGCGAGCGCATCAGCGCCGACGAGGCCCTTGCCCTGTACGAGCAGGCCCCGCTTGACGACCTGGGGGCCGCTGCCGAGACCGTCGCCCGCCGCATGCACGGCGATGAGGTCACCTACAACGTCAACGGCTACCTCAACCCCACCAACATCTGCGTGGTGGGGTGCGGGTTCTGCGCGTTCGCGGTGTGGACCGACCACGACCCGCGTGCCTATGCCTACTCGGTGGACCAGCTGGTGGACCGCGCGCAGGAGATCTCCGACACGGGCATCACCGAGCTGCACATCGTGGGTGGCATGACCAAGGAGTACACCCTCGAGTACTACGAGGACCTCTTCCGTGAGCTCAAGGCGGCCCTGCCGCACGTGTCCCTCACGGCGCTCACCGCGGTGGAGGTGGAGTTCGTGGCGCGCATGGCGCGCGTGAGCCCGCGCGAGGCGCTCGAGCGGCTCATCGCCGCCGGCCACGACAGCATGCCGGGAGGCGGCGCCGAGGTGTTCAGCCCCCGCGTGCGCAAGATCATCGCCGACCGCAAGCTTCCGGCCGAGCAGTGGCTCGAGGTGCACAGGGACGCCCACGCCCTGGGCCTTCCCACCAACGCCACCATGCTGTTCGGGCACTTCGAGACGCCCGCCGAGAAGGTGGATCACATGATCCAGCTGCGCGGCCTGCAGGACGAAGGAATTGCCACGGGCAGCCCCGCGCGGGTCCAGGCCTTCATCCCGCTGCCCTTCCTTCCAGGCAACACCGACTTCTCGTACCTGCCCGGTCCGTCGCGCGACGAGAAGCTGCGCACCATCGCGCTCTCGCGCCTCGTGCTCGACAACGTCCCGCACATCAAGGGCCACTGGGTGATGCTCGAGGAGGACGTCACGCAGGAGGGCCTCAGGTTCGGCCTCGACGACCTCTCGGGCACGCTCGTGGAGGAGCGCGTGGCGCACGCCACCACCGTGCAGACGCCGCTGGGCCTCACCCGCGACCGCATCAGCGAGCTCATCCGCGGCGGCGGTCGCACGCCGGTGGAGCGCAACACCACCTACGGCCGCGTGGCGCGCGAGGCCGTCTCGGCCTAGTCACTACGAGATGGCGCGGCGGCGGAACGACAGTCCCGCCGAGAGCGCGATGACCGCGCACCAGAGCAGGGTCCACAGCACCGTGAGCCACGAGGCCGCGGGCACGATGACGATGTTCTGGTTGATCTCCAGCTGGGCGCCGGCCACGCCGGCCACCCCGCGGCCCTGCATGTCGCTGAGCATCGGCGAGGTGATGGCGCGGGGGAACAACAGGTACAGGCCCTTGATGAGGCCGGTCCAGGCCGTGCCGATGACGCCGTCGTTTGCGGCGGACATGAGGTTGACCAGCGACAGGCACGAGACGTAGAAGAAGATCGCCACGATCGCCGAGGCCACCGGGCCGAGCGCCACGCTGCACAGCGCGGCGGTGACCAGCACCAGGATCATGTTCTCGAACATGGCAAGCCCGTGCACGAACAGCGGCCAGTCGCCGCCCTGGCCGATGGCTGCCGAGCAGATGGCGGCGATGACCATCCAGATCGCGAACACCGCCACCAGCGCCACGAGGCGCCCGGCGATGCGCGCGAGCACCACCGTGGTGCGCGGGGTGCCGGTGACCACCTGCATGCCCACCCAGCCGCCATCGGCGTCGCGATTCACGGTGCTGGCGCCGAGCGAGCCGGCCACCAGCAGGCCGCCCACCAGGTACACCGCGGCGGTCCACGACCGCATGGTGTCGCTGGCCGCGAGCCCGTTGCGGGTGGCCGCCAGCACGGCTCCGGCCACGATCAGCGCGGCCCCGAGCACGAGCAGTCCGAGGAACCACCTGCGGCGCCCGATGCCACGGGCCTCCACGCGGGCGATGATCACCGTGGGGTTCACCCGGGGCTCCCCTCCACGAGGTGGATGCTCGCGCCGAGCAGCGCTGGTAGCCCCCCGGGGTCGGATGACGCCGCCAGCACCGCGGCCCCGCGCGCCATGGCGCGACGGATGGCATCGGTGGTCTCGGGGAATTCCCACGGGTCGTCCAGCACCAGCAGGTCGGGATCGCCCATGATCGCGCAGGCCATGCAGATGCGGCGCACGTCCTCCATCTCCAGCGACTCCACGCGGGCGTCGGGGGCATCCACGGCCATCTCCTCGATGGCCCGGTCGGCCTCGGCCGGCCCGTGCCCGCCGAGCTCGGCCACCATGCGCACCACCTCACGACCCTTGAGGCCGAAGGCGAAGGGCCACGCCTGGGGCGCCCATCCGATGCGGTGCAGGGTGGCGGGGTCACCCGCCGGGGCGCCCAGCACCGTGATGTCGCCGCCGGGGCCCGCAAGCCCCAGCACCGCGCGCAGCACGCTCGACTTGCCCGATCCGCGGTCGCCGGTGACGAGCAGGCCGGCACCAGGGCGAAGGTCGATGTTCACGCCGCTCACGGCGAGGGTGCCACCGCGCTGGTAGCGCACCTCGATGGCCCGGGCGCGGATCATCACGTCCGGCGATGCGGCTCCCGCGGTGCTCAGCCCAGCTTCTCCAGGCGGATGGCCTCCTGCGGGCAGTCGTCCACCGCCTCGCGCACGGCGTCCGCCAGCGACGGATCGAGCACGTCGTCGCTCGCGCTCGAGAGGTTGGTGTCGTCGTCCACCGAGAACACGCCCGGAAGCCGCGCGATGCACACGCGCGTGCCCATGCACAGGTCGTGGTCCACCGTGAGGCGGTAGCGCTCGCCATCGATCTCGATCTCGGCCATGTCAGCCCTCCCTGATGATCGCGAGCACCTCGTCACGCTTGCGCTCCATGTCGGCCTCCGACACGAGGGACTCGAGGTTGAGGCGTAGGAGCGGTTCGGTGTTCGAGGGGCGCACGTTGAAGTGCCAGTCGTCGTAGGCCACGGACAGTCCGTCGACCTCGGCCTGCTGGCCGTCTGCGTAGCGTGCCCGAAGCCGGTCGATCGCCGCCCCGGCATCATCCACGGTGGAGTTGATCTCACCCGAGATGTGGTACCGCTCGCGAAGTGCCGCCACCATCTCCGACAGCGGCCGGCCCGAGGTGGCGACGATCTCCATCACCATGAGGGCGGGGATGAGGCCGGAATCGGCGTACGAGAAGTCGCGGAAGTAGTAGTGGCCGCTCACCTCACCGGCGAACACGGCGTCCACCTCGCGCATGCGCCGCTTGATGAAGGCGTGCCCCACGCGGAACTCGTCCGGCGTGCCACCGGCCTCGATGATGGCGTCGCGCACGGCCCACGATGCCCGCAGGTCGTACACCACCGTCGAGGGCCCCACCTGGCCGAGGATGTGCCGGGCCAGCAGCGCGGTGAGGAAGTCCCCGGCCACGAACCCGCCCTTCTCGTCGATGAAGAAGCAGCGGTCGGCGTCGCCATCCCACGCGATGCCGAGGTCGGCGCCGTTCTCCACCACCGCGGCCTCGATGAACTCGCGGTTCTCCTCGAGCAGGGGGTTGGGCTCATGGTGGGGGAATCGCCCGTCGGGATCGAGGAAGCACGGCACGGCGTCGATGGAGATGCGCTCGAGCACCGGGGGCAGGTACACCCCGGCCATGCCGTTGGCGGCGTCCAGCACCACCTTGAGGCCGGTGATCGCCGATGGGTCGACGAACTGCATGCAGCGGTCCACGAAGCGCCCGAGCAGGCCGTCGTCCACCGATTCGGAGCCGGGCGTGGCGGCGGGGCCCGGCTCCCCGGCCAGCGCGAGGCGGCCGATCTCGGAGATACCGGTGTCGCCCGACAGCGGCAGCGCCCCGGCGGTCACCATCTTCGCGCCGGTGTAGGCCGGCGGGTTATGGCTGGCCGTGATCACCGCGCCGGCGTCGTAGCCGCCCTCGTCCACCGCGAAGTAGACCATCTCTGTGGCGGCCAGCCCAAGGGCGGTCACGTCGGCGCCGGCCGAGCGCGCCCCGCGGATGAACGCCGCGCTGATGCCGGGCGATGAGAGCCGCACGTCGTGGCCCACTGCCACGCGCTTACCGCCGGTGACCGCCACGAAGGCGCGCCCCACGCGCTCGGCGCCCTCCTCGTCGATCTCCTCGCCGTAGAGGCCACGGATGTCGTACGCCTTGAAGACCTCCGGCAGCAGCGTCACGCGCCGAACCCCGGCTTCAGCAGGGCGTAGGTCTCCTCGAGGCTCTGGGGCATCACGCGCACATCTCCGGTCACGGGCATGAAGTTGGTGTCGCCGGACCACCGGGGCACCAGGTGAAGGTGCAGGTGCGCTTCGATGCCGGCACCCGCCGCCGCCCCCTGGTTCATGCCGAGGTTGAAGCCGTGCGGCTTCAGGGCCCCCTGCAGCACGTGCTGGGCGGTGCGGGCGAGGTCCATCATCTCAACCATGGCGTCGGGGGGAAGGCCCGTGAGCCGGTCGAGGTGCGCGTAGGGGACGACCATCAGGTGCCCCGACGCATACGGGTAGGCGTTCATGATCACGTAGCAGTGCTCGCCGCGGGCGAGGATGAGCGCCTGCGGGTCGTCGCCCATCGCGGGCAGGTCGCAGAACACGCACCGGGGCCCCTCGTACTCGTGATCGTTCTCGGCGGACACGTAGGCCATTCTCCACGGCGCCCACATGATCTGCCGCCCCGGCGACCCCTCTACAGCCACTTGCGCCTGCGGAAGTACCAGAGCACGCCGCCGGCCAGGGCGACCATCACCACCACCAGCACGATGAACGACGCCATCCCGTTGCGGGCGAACGGCAGGCCGTCGATGTTCATTCCGTAGAAGCCCGTGATCAGCGTGAGCGGCAGGATCACCGCCGAGATGATCGTGAGGAGGGCAAGCATGCCGTTGAGGCGGTGGGTGATGACCGACTCGTTGGTGGCCTCGAGCGCGTCGGCCACCTCCTTGTAGTTCTCGAGGGAGTCCCAGATGCGCTCGTTCTTGTCGACGATGTCGTCGAAGTAGATCTCGAGGTCGTCGGGCGCGTAGCGCTGCACCGCGCGCTCGAGCATGCGCAGCGTGGGCCGCTGCGGCTTGATGATCTTGCGGTAGTTGATGATCTCCTGCTTGACGTTGGAGATATCGCGCACCAGCTCGTGGCTCTGGCCCTCGAAGATGGCGTCTTCCAGGGTGTCGAGCTTGAAGCCGATCTTGTCGAGGATCGGGAAGCAGTAGTCGAACATCTGGTCGACGATCTCGTACAGCAGGAAGCCCGAGCCCTTTGACATGTAGTCGTACCGCGCGTCGTCGCGCTGCTCGCACCGCGACCAGAGCGCGGAGATGGGCTTGAGGGGCTCCTTCGGGATGGTGATGAGCAGCCCCGGGCCGATGAACACGTTGAGCTCGGTGGCCTGCAGGCGCCCCGTGCGCTTGTCGAAGCGCGGGAAGTGCAGCACCAGGAACACGTAGTCGTCGTACTCGTCGATCTTCGAGCGCTGGCGCCTGCGCGAGAGCACGTCCTCGAGGTCGAGGGGGTGGAACTCCTGGTGCTCGGCCAGCCAGGCCGTCTCGGCCTCGGTGGGCTCTTCGATGTTCAGCCAGGTGAGGCCGTGGGCCTCAAGGCGCTGGACGTCGGGCCGATCGCGCTCAGGGGCGACCAGGGCGGACGGCGAGGTCCGCTTGGCGTGGCGACGGATGTTGGGAAGGCTCGCCATCGTCGAGTCTCCTCGTCGCGGTCTGGCACGTAGAGCAGGGCATCCACGGGAGTGTACCGCGGCCCGCGCTCCGGGCGGACTACTCTGCAGCACGTGTTGCCCGACCAGCGCATCAAGTTCTGCGGGGTCACCCACCCGGCGGACGTCCAGCCGTGCGTCCTCGCCGGCGCATGGGCGATCGGCGCCGTCATGACGCCGCACGGCCCGCGCGCGCTCGATTCCCGCGCCGCGGCGGCCGTGATGGCCGAGGTGCCAGCTGGCGTGGAGCGCGTGGGCGTGTTCGTGGATGCCGATCCGGATGACGTGGCGCGCGCGGTGGATGCCTGCGGGCTCACCCGCGTGCAGCTGCACGGCGACATGGACATCGCCGCCGTGGCGACGGCGGCGGGGGTGCCCATCACCGTCGCGGTGCCGCTGGAGCATGCTGCGTCCATCGCGGCGGCGGAGGCGCTCGAGTGCGACCTGGTGCTGTTCGACGCCGCGGTCCCCGGGGCGCACGGCGGCACGGGCGTGCGCGCCGACTGGACCCTGCTCGAGGGTCGCCGGCCGCAGCGGCCGTTCGCACTGGCCGGCGGTCTCACCCCCGAGGTGGTGGGCGACGCCGTGCGCCGGGTGCGGCCATTCGTCCTCGACGTGTCCAGCGGGGTGGAGGGAGACGTCGTGGGGCGCAAGGATGCAGGGCGCGTGCGGGCGTTCGCAGATGCCGCTCGCGCGGCGGCCATGGGGGAGGCGGCATGAGCGTGAACATGAGGTTCGGGCCCTACGGTGGCCGGTACGTGCCCGAGACGGTCATCGGCGCGCTCGACGAGCTCACCGAGGCCTATGAGCGCTACCGCGACGACCCCGACTACCTGAGCGAGCTCGGCGTGCTGCTGGGCCACTACGTGGGCCGTCCCACCCCGCTGTACCGCGCCCGTCGCCTCGAGGATGCCTGGGGCATCGACGACGGCCTGTGGTTCAAGCGCGAGGACCTCTGCCACACCGGCGCGCACAAGATCAACAACGCGCTGGGGCAGGTGCTGCTGGCGCAGCGCATGGGCAAGCAGCGCATCATCGCCGAGACCGGTGCCGGCCAGCACGGCGTGGCCACGGCCACCGCGTCGGCGCTCGTGGGCCTGGGCTGCCGGGTGTACATGGGGCGCACCGACATGCAGCGCCAGCGCCTCAACGTGATCCGCATGCGCATGCTGGGCGCCGAGGTGCACCCTGTCGATGCCGGCAGCGGCACGCTCAAGGACGCCACCAGCGAGGCCATCCGCGACTGGGTCACCAACGTGGACACCACCCACTACATCATCGGTTCGGCCGTGGGGCCGGCGCCGTACCCGGAGATCGTGGCCGACCTGCAGTCGGTGATCGGCATCGAGTCGCGCGCGCAGATGCTGGAGGAGACCGGCGGCCTTCCCGGATCGGTGGTGGCGTGCGTGGGCGGCGGGTCGAACGCCATCGGAATCTTCCGTGGGTTCCTCGACGATGCCGACGTGGCGCTGGTGGGCGTGGAGGCCGGGGGAGAGGGTCCATCGGGTCGTCATGGCGCATCGCTGGCCCAGGGCCGCCCCGGAGTGCTGCACGGCTCGTACTCGTACCTGCTGCAGGACCCCGACGGGCAGGTGGCCGAGGCGCACTCGGTATCCGCCGGGCTCGACTACCCGGGCGTGGGCCCCGAGCACTCGCACCTGCGCGACATCGGCCGGGTCACGTACGTGAACGCCACCGACGAGGCGGCGCTGTCGGCATTCCTCGAGTGCTCGCGCATGGAGGGCCTCATCCCGGCACTCGAGACCGCGCACGCGCTCGCCCACGTGCGCGACGCCGCGGCCGGCATGCGCGGCACCGGCCCCGTGCTGGTGTGCCTGTCCGGGCGCGGTGACAAGGACGTCGACCAGGCGGGCGCGGCCCTGGGGATCGACGCCAGTGCCTGAGTCGGGCGCCGCGCGCCTGGAGCGCGTGTTCCGCGACGCGGACCACCCCCTCTTCGTGCCCTACGTGATGGGCGGCTACCCCGACATCGATGCCAGCCGCCGCCACGCGCGCATCCTCGCGCAGCACGCCGACATCATCGAGCTCGGAATCCCGTTCTCCGACCCCTTGGCCGACGGCCCCACCATCCAGGCCGCCGGCCAGGCGGCGCTCGACGCCGGCACGCGCCCGGCCGACGTGCTTGACATCGCGGACGACCTGCGCGATGGCCCGCCGGTGGTGGTGATGACCTACTTCAACACGGTCATCGCGCAGGGCCCGGCGGAGTTCCTCGGCCACGCCGCCGAGAAGGGCGTGGCCGGAATCATCATCCCCGACCTCCCCGTGGACGAGGCCGCCGAGGTGCGCGCCGCCGCGCGCGACGCCGGCGTGGCGCTCATCGCGCTGGCGGCGCCCACCACCGACGACGATCGCATGGCCGAGATCGGCGAGAGCGCGGAGGGCTTCGTGTACCTCGTCGCCGTCACCGGCGTGACCGGCGGCGAGATGACCATGGACGACCGGCTGCGCGCGCTGGTGGACCGCGCGCGCAGGCACATCCCCGTTCCCGTGGTGGTGGGGTTCGGCGTGCGCACGCCCGACCAGGCGACCCAGATCGGCGAGCTCGCCGACGGCGTGGTGATCGCTAGCGAGATCATCCGGCGCATCGGCGATGCCCCCGATGCGGCTGCGGCGGACGCCGCCGTGGACGACTTCGGCGCCGGCGTGGCCGGCGCGCTCCGCCCCTAGTCGGGGTAGGTCCGCAGGAAGCGCACGAAGTCGTCGAGCTCGTCGTCGGCGAGCTCGCGGTCGTCGTCCGACTGCACCACGTGCGCGAGGTACTGGAGGCGCACCAGGCGGCCGAAGTCGGTGTCCGACCCCGGGAACTCGTCGAAGGTGCCCCACCACACGAAGTGCGCCCGCGGGCCCCACAACGGGGAGAGCTCGCGCAGGGCGTCCATCGGCGACGTCCTGCTCGCCGGAACGCCCTGCACCACCTCGCGCGTGGCATCCACCAGCTCGTCGAAGTCGGGCCAGCTGTCGGGGTCGAGCAGCAGGCGCGGCACGATCTCCACCATGAAGTCGGCCGCCTCGGCGTCGTCGGCGAACCACATGAACGCGCCGGGGCCGATGTTGGGCGGCGGCACCGGGTCGCGGTGGAAGAGCCCCACGGGGAATTCACGGGGGTCGCGCGCGGTGGCCACGCCCAGTGCGCGTCCGCGTGAAAGGCCTGTCCATTCGTGCATGTCACCAAGCCTAGCCGCGCCCCGGTGGCGCCGGGCCGCAACGCTACGATCGCCCTGTGAGCCCGCGCGACTCATCGAGGCCGCCTGACCGGTCACGCGGCCGGTCATCGGACACCCGCGCGCGCGACCTGCGGCGCCGGCGCCGAAATGCGTTCGTCATCGTGCTGGTGGCGCTCGTGGCAGTGGTGGGCGCCATTGCCTGGTCGGCCCGTGACAGCGGGGGCGCAGGTGACTCCGGGGCCACGGCTGACGCGGCCACCCTGCAGGTATTCGCCACGCCGCCGAAGCCGCAGTTGCCCGCACCTGCAACCACGCAGATCGCCGTCACGGCCGCGGGCGGGAGCGGACTTCAGATGCGCCTGGTGGCCGCTCCGAAGGGCGCAGCCCACGTGCCCGGGCCGTGGCAGGCTGCGGCCAAGGCCCTCCCGGTGCCGGCCAACGTTGCCCGTGCCACCCGGGCCGGGTCGATTCCCGGCTTCGTGGAGGTGCGCGACGACTCCGGCGGCACCGCCCGTTCGGGCGTGTTCCTGCTGCCCCCCGAGCCCGGCCCCGGAACCGCGCAGGTCGTGCGGTCGGGCAGCGGCGCCAAGCCCTACGTGGCGCTGGTGTTCGACGACGGCCTCGACGGCGCCGGGGTGTCGCGCATCATCGACGTGCTGCGGCGCACCAAGTCGGGCGGCACCTTCTGCCTCAACGGCATCAACGTGAAGACCTGGTCCGACTCGCTCACGAAGAAGGTGGAGGCGGCGGTGGCCGATGGGGTCATCACCCTCTGCAGCCACGGGTGGGGACACCGCACCAGCACCACCACCAGCGAGGCCGAGGCCATGGCCGATCTCTCAACCAACGCGAGCGCCGATCGGCAGCTCGGGGTGTCAAGCGTGCCGTTCTACCGCCCGCCCTACGGGGCCCTCAGCCCCGGCATCGAGAAGGCAGCCGGAAAGCTCGGCTACCGCTGGATCGTGCTGTGGGACGTCGATCCATCCGACTACGAGAAGCCCGACGCCGCCACCCTCACCCAGCGCGTGGTGAGCGCCTCGACGCGCGGCTCGATCGTGGTGCTGCATGCCATCGGCACCACGGCAGACGCGCTGCCCTCGATGATCTCCGGCCTCAAGGCCAAGGGCCTCAAGGCCGTCACGCTCACCACGATGTTCAGCGATCCGGCGGCGACGCCGGGCGATGGGGCAGGATCCACCTCGACAACGCCTGTGGTCACCGGCGGTGATGCGCCGCCAGCCCCGGGGGAGGGGGCCTGATGTCGTCCGACTGGATCATGATCTCCGCGACAATCGTGATGTTCGTGTCGCTCTTCGGGGCGCTCGGGCTGCTGCTCGTCGCCTGGCGCCGCCAGGGCATCCTCGCCAGCCTCAAGGCCCGCGAGCAGCACGGCCTCGGCAACTCGGCACCGGTGGCCAGCGACCGCCTGCAGGCGCTGGCCGGGCGTGACGGCACGTCGCAGGGCGGGCTGCCCATGCCGAGCAGCACCGGCAACGGCGCCACCATCGGCATCATCGCCGGGGTGCTCGCCATCATCGTGGTGGGCGGCTTCGCGGGGTGGTGGTTCCTCGTGCGCGGCGACGGGTCGTCGACCACCGCCGGCACGGTGCCCATCACCAAGCCCGCCAACGGGCCGCTGGGGGCCGACCCGGACGCCACGGTGCCCGAGGATCCACCGGCCATCCAGGACCGCGCCGCCTACACCGTGGCCGTGCTCAACGCCAGCGGCGTGACCGGCGCCGCGGCCGACCGCGTGGCCCCGAAGGTGGAGACCGCGGGCTACCGGGTGGGCCAGGTGGGCGACGCCAACGACCAGAACCTCGCGAAGACGGTGGTGATGTGGCGTCCCGGCAAGCAGGCGGTGGCGCAGAACGTGGCAAAGGACCTGGGCATCACCCGCGCGCCGCCCATCGATGGCGTGGCGAGTGATGCCATCGGCGATGCCGACGTGGTGGTGGTGGTGGGCAAGGACACCGCGGCGGGACCGTGAGCACCGGCGCCGACCCCCCGGGCGAGGCCTATGGAACGGGCCTTCGGGCACTGCTGGTGCAGATGGCTCCGCCCTATGGCTTCACGCTCGCCACGTTCACCTCGGGTGGCCTGGCCACGCACTTCCAGGCCGGCCCGCCCAATCCCTGGGACATCCTGCTGTTCCTCGCCGGGGCCTTCACCGGCTACGCCATCATGGCGGCCGCCACCACCGGGCTTCGCATGAGGGTGCACCCGCGGCCCATCCCAATGAACAGCTGGCAGATGGTGCACGTGATCCCGCTGGGCACGGTGTTCCTGCTCGCCCTGGCCTCGGCGTACTTCGTGGCCTTTCCGGTGGCGTGGTTCACGAATGGCGTCGCGCTCACCCTCGGGTACCTCGGGGCGCTCGCCTGGGTGCTGCGGTTCCTGCGTCGCGGCGATGACGCCATGCTGGGAGGAGCCGCGTGAGCGCCGAGCGCCTCAGGGCGCTGGCCGACGACACCGCCGGCGCCCCGCCCGTGGTGCTGCCGGGCGTGTACGACGGCCTGTCCTCGCGCTTGGCCGTGCAGGCGGGCTTCGAGGCCCTGGTGGTATCCGGCTACTCGGTGGCGGCCTCACGCCTGGGGCTGCCGGACTTCGGCTACCTCACGCAGACCGAGATCACCGACGCCGCCCGCGACCTCGTGGCCGCCGTGCCTGGCGTGCCGGTGATCGTGGACGCCGACACCGGCTACGGCAACGCGCTCTCCGCGGCGCGCACGGCGCGCCTGCTGCACCGCGCAGGGGCCGCGGGAATGATCATCGAGGACCAGCAGTGGCCCAAGCGCTGCGGCCACATGGACGGCAAGAGCATCGTGACGCGCGACGAGTGGCTGGCCAAGATTCGTGCCGTCACCGACCTTCGCGACGAGGGCATCGACCTGTTCCTCATCGCGCGCACCGACGCCCGCGGACTCGAGGGACTCGACGAGGCCATCGCGCGCGGCCGGGCCGCCGCCGACCTGGGCGCGGCCGCCATCTTCGTGGAGGCGCCCCTCGCCCGTGATGAGCTCGCCCGCAACGGCGGCGAGCTCGCCGGCGCCCGTCCCGTGGCCAACATGGTGGAGGGGGGGAGGACCCCCATCGTCCCCACGCAGGAACTCGGAGACATGGGCTTCCGCCTCGTGCTCTGGGGCATCAGCGCGATCCTGGCCACGGGTCATGCACTGCGGGCCACATACGACGCGCTCGCGGCGACCGGGTCGGGGCCCGACCCGTCCGCGCTCATGACCTTCGGTGAGGTCACGGACGCGGTCGGCCTGCCCGACCACCGCCGCCTTGACGAGCGCTACTCCAATTAGCCCAGGGCGGTGGCCTTGAGTCTCTCGCGCCCGGCGTGGTCGATGCCCCCCGCTTCCCCTGCCCGTGAGTCCGTATTATTGCCCGGGCGAGAGTCCCCGGATCGGAGTTCACATGGCTGACGACCAGATGCACGAAGTACGCGTGCACCTCACCCGCGAGCAGGCCCCCATTCGCAAGGCCGTGCTCGAGATGACGGGCACGGACGTCACGTTCGGCGTCCCGGGCTGGCAGGGCGAGCACTATGGGTTCGAGCCCGGCACGGTGCCCGAGTATCCCGGCACCCTCGACTACCTCGTGGCGTCGGTGGCCGGGTGCCTCATCGGCACCTTCGGCGGCACGCTCAAGGCGCGTGGCATCACCGCCACGGGCGACGACCTGGTGGCGGACGCCATCGGCGAGGTCGGGGTGGATGACGACAACGTTCTCCGCCTGCGCCGCATCGTGGTGCGCTACACGCTGAAGGCCGCGCCCGAGCACCGCGAGGCAGCCGAGCGCTGCAACCAGATCCACGCCCACCACTGCCCCAACGCGCGGTCCGTTGCGGCGGCCATCGACATCGTCACCGAGCTCGACTTCGTGCCGGTGGAGGAGAAGGCGGGCGCGCCCGCCTAAGGGCCATGCCGGACTACGAGGTGTCCGTGGACATCGCGGTGCCGCCGGAGACGGCGTGGGCCCTTCTGCGCGACCCCTCCGCCATCTCGCTGTGGCACCCGGACTACGTGCGCAGTCACCCCGTGCGCGACGTGCGCGTGCTCGAGCGGGCGGATGGCACCAAGGTGCAGGAGCGCTTCATCAGCTGCGACGACGAGGAGTTCGCGCTGGACTCGCGCGGTACCGGCGGCCTGCCGGTGGAGGGCCACATGAACGTCTTCCTCGTGAAGCCCCTGCACCCGGGATGCCGGGTCACCTGGTGGACCCGTGCCGAGCCCGACGCCTCGGGGCTGGACCCCGGTGAGTGGATCCCCGCCGAGCACCACCGGGCCCTGCTGGCCCTCCGCAACTACCTGGAGGATCAGTAGCGACCATGCGGGCAAGGGGGTAAAAACACCCCCTGAGCAGGGAACTCCTCGGGTAGGACTCGAACCTACAACCCTCCGGTTAACAGCCGGATGCTCTACCATTGAGCTACCGAGGACCGCTCTGGCCGGGACAGTATAGGCCAGCGTCCAAAGCCTCACAAACGCCCTCGGACCTGCCTGCAGTTGCCTCAGCA
>JBJTJN010000045.1:0-15650 GCA_046095485.1 Actinomycetota bacterium | reverse complement strand
CGATCGGCGGTTGCGGGGGCCGCAACCGCAGGATCACACCGGGCTCTCCCCGCGCCCCGTTCGCGTCCCCCGGCGTCGTACTCTGGCAGGCGACCCGGTTCGGAAACGACGAGGGCCCCGGCCTTCGCCGGGGCCCTCGCTACTGCTCAACCGCTTGGCGGTCGTGGAACTACAGCGCCTCGACAGCCTTGGCGATGCGGTCCATGCCCTCCTCGAGGATCTCGTCGGGGGCCGCGTAGGTGAAGCGGACGTGGCCCTCGCCACGGTCACCGAAGGCGTTACCGGCGACCACGCCCACGCCGTGCTCCTCGACCAGGTAGTCGGCGAACTGCTGGGCGGTCATGCCCGTGCCGCGGATGTCGGGGAAGACGTAGAACGAGCCGTCAGGCGTGAGGCACTCGATGCCGTCGATCTTGTTGAAGGCCTCGACGACGAAGTCGCGCTTGGCCTTCAGGCGAGCGGTCTGCTGCAGCACGTGCTCCTGCGGACCGGTCATGGCCGCGAGGCCGGCGAGCTGCACGAACGCGGGCACGTTGGTGACCGAGTTCTGCTGGAAGATGTCCATCGCCGTGATGAGCTCGGCGTTGGCCACGCACCAGCCGATGCGGAAGCCGGTCATGATGTAGGTCTTCGAGAAGGT
The DNA here is from genome assembly GCA_046095485.1 of Actinomycetota bacterium. GTDB lineage: Bacteria > Actinomycetota > Thermoleophilia > Miltoncostaeales > Miltoncostaeaceae > SYFI01. The sequence continues at coordinate 15,010 of JBJTJN010000045.1, read as the reverse complement.
GTCCACCACGATGGACTGGTCCTTGAAGTCCTTCACGTACGAGATCGACTCGTGCACCTGGGGCTCGTACACCATGTGCGAGAAGATCTCGTCGGTGAGCACGATGATGCCGTGCTCCTTGCAGATCTCCGCGATCTCATCCAGCTGGCGCACGATCATGCCGTTCGGGCGCTGCGGGGTGTTGATGATGAGCATCTTGGTCTTCGGCGTGATGAGCGCGCGAAGCGAGTCGAGGTCGAACGCGAAGTCCGGCTCCACGAGCGGCGCGTACACCACCTTGCCGCCGGCGTAGGTGATCCAGAACTCATCAGGCGGGTAGCCGGGGTTCGGGAAGATGACCTCGTCGCCCTGGTCCACGATGGTGAGCAGCGACTGCGTGAGCGCGTGCTTGGCGCCCATGGTCACGAGCACTTCCTCGCGCTTGGTGGGACGACCACGCGAGGTCATCTCCTCGGCGATGGCGTCGCGCAGCTCGGGAAGACCCGGGCCCGGCACGTAGCGCACGTGGCCGTCATGCACGGCCTTGGCCGCGGCCTCGTAGATGTGCGGCGCCGGGTAGAACTCGTCGCCCTGGAAGTCACCCTTCTCGAAGTGGAGGATGCGCTGCCCGGTCTCCTTCTCGAGGGCCTCCGCCTTGCGCATCGACGCCCACTGCTTCGGAAGAACGAAGTGCTGGGTGCGGCTTGAAAGCGCGTCGCGGATGTCCTTCATCACGTCGCTGCTCATTCGGGTACTGCTCCTTTCGGGTTACTGACGCGCCCGGTCATCGGGTCGCGCGGACAGCGGCGCTGGGCCGCGGGGTTGATTCAGCGGTGGCCCGCACGCGGCGCGCTGCGCGCGTGTAGGCACCGGACTGCGATGCGCCGAGGCGACGTGAGAGTCCGTCTGCGGCGTTGATGACGAGGCGCGCGAGTTCATCCACGCGCTCAGGGGTGACCCGGGTCACGGGCCCGCCGATGCCGAGAGCGGCGACGACGCGGCCGGTGTGATCGCGGATCGGGGCCCCGACGCAGCGGAGGCCCTCGTCGTACTCCTCGTCGTCCACCGCGAAGCCCTGCTCGCGGATGTCCGCGAGTTCGGCCAGCAGGCGGTCGACGTCGGTGGTCGTCGTACGGGTGTACGACGCCATCCCGTGCGCGTCCATGATCTCGCGCACCTCATCCTCGCCGAGATCGGAGAGGAGGACCTTGCCGAGGCTGGTGGCATGCGCCGGGTACCCGCGGCCCATGGCCGACGGGATACGCAGGGCGCGACGCGCCTCGACCTTCTCGATGTAGATGGCCTCGCCGCGCTCGAGCACCGCGAGGTGACCGGTCTCGCCGGAGTCGGTCACCAGGCCCTCGAGGTAGGGCAGGGCTTCGTCCCACAGGCTCATCTGCTCGAGCACGATGCCGCCCATCTCGAACATGCGCAGGCCGAGGCGATAGCGCTGGTTCTGGGGGTCGCGCTCGAGCAGCCCGACGGCCTCGAGGTTCACCAGGAAGCGGTGGGCGGTGCTCTTGTGCAGGCCCGTGCGTTCGGCGATCTCGGTGACGCCGAGCTCTGGCTGCTCGGTGGTGAACACCTCGAGGATGGCGCCCACGCGCTCGACGGCCTGGATGCGGTACCGGCCGGGCGACGTGGAGGTGTCGGTCTGCGCTGTGGTTGCCATGTCTCGTTCTGCGAAACACCGTCTTGTGACGGATGCGACGAAGGCGGCATGTGTATCAGCGTGCTTCGTGAGCGGCAAGGTGGGAACGCGCAGCAACCGAATGCGTATCGCATGGCGAGACACGGTTGCGAGGGCCTGGGAGGGTTCCCGCGCCCGGGCCGCGCGCCCCCGGTACGCTTTGCGGACCGTCATCACCCAGGGGGACTTCAGGCGTGGCCTACGAGGACATCATCTACGAGACCGGCGACGGCCGGGCGACCGTCACCATCAACCGCCCGGAGCGCCTCAATGCCTTCCGGATGAAGACCATCATCGAGCTGGGCGAGGCCCTCGAGCGGGCCGCCGATGACGAGTCGGTGGGCGTGGTGATCCTCACCGGTGCCGGCGAGCGGGCCTTCTGCGTGGGCGGCGACGTGGCCGACCCCACCCGCACGGCCGCCGAGAAGCGCCACCTGCACACCCTCAGCCACCGCGTGGCCAACGCCATCCGCAACAACGGCAAGCCGGTCATCGCCAAGGTGCGCGGGTACTGCATCGGCGGCGGCAACGAGCTCAACGTCATGTGCGACCTCACCCTCTCGGGCGAGTCCGGGCGCTTCGGCCAGGCCGGCCCCAAGATCGGCTCGGCCCCGCTGTGGTGGGGCTGCCAGCTCATGCCGGCGGTCGTGGGCGAGAAGAAGGCCCGCGAGATCCTCTTCCTCGTGCGCCAGTACGACGCCTACGAGGCCATGGACATGGGCCTGGTCAACAAGGTGGTGCCCGACGACCAGCTCGACGACCTCGTGGACGAGTGGTGTGACGAGATCCTGCGCAAGAGCCCGCAGGGCCTGCGCCTGGCGAAGATCGCCATGAACACCGCAACTGACGCCCTCTACTCGTCGGTGCAGCATGGCCTGGAGCTCGTGGCGCTCAACCACGTGTACGGCCCGGAGCCCAAGGAGGGCATCGCATCGTTCCAGTAGAAGCGCCCGGCCGACTGGCGCAAGTTCCGCGAGGGCGAGGGCCCCGACCCGGCCACGCCGTCGATCGCCCAGGCCAAGAGGGACGCCGCGAAGAAGCCGGCCGCCAAGAAGCCCGCGGCGGCCTCGACCGCCAAGGCGACCACGGCCAAGAAGCCCGCTCCCAAGAAGCCGGCCGCGAAGAAGCCCGCCGCCAAGAAGCCTGCGGCAAAGAAGCCGGCGCCGCGCATGACGTCGGCCACGAAGGGATCCACCGGCGGCCGCGAGGCCACCACCCGCAGGACCAGCCGGTGAACGAGGCCCTCCTCACCGGCCTCGCGCCAGCCCGGCGCGCGGCCGTGGAGAAGGCCCTGTCGGGTGATCGGCTCACGCGGGCCGACTCGCTGGCGCTCGCGGGTGCCCGCGGCGCGGAGCACCCGGCCCTGTGGGCGGCGGCCGCGCACATGCGCGACCTCACGCGCCCGCCCATCGTCACCTACTCGCGCAAGGTATTCATCCCGCTCACCAACCTGTGCCGCGACGTGTGCTCGTACTGCACGTTCGCGGTGGACGAGGACAGCCCACGCGCCAAGACGCTCTCGCCCGACGAGGTGCGCGCCATGGCCGAGGAGGCCCGCGACCTCGGGTGCAAGGAGGCCCTGTTCTGCATCGGCGATAGGCCCGAGGTGCGGTGGCCCAAGTACCGCGACATCCTGCGCGGGTTCGGGCACGAAAGCACGCAGTCGTACCTGGTGGCCATGTGCCGCATGGTGATGGAGGAGTACGACCTGCTCCCCCACCCCAACGCGGGCATCATGAGCGAGCGCGAACTCAGGGAGCTGCGCGAGGTGTCTCCCAGCCAGGGGATCATGCTCGAGAGCACCAGCGAGAGGCTCTGCGCGCCAGGCGGCCCCCACGAGCACGCGCCCGACAAGAAGCCACGCACCCGCCTGGCGATGATCCGCCGGGCCGGGAAGCTGCGCATTCCCTTCACCACGGGAATCCTCATCGGGCTGGGCGAGACCGAGGACGAGCGCGTGGACGCCCTGCTGGCCATCCGTGACCTGCACGACGAGTACGGGCACATCCAGGAGGTCATCGTCCAGAACTTCCGGGCCAAGCCCGAGACCCCCATGGCCGACGCCGGCGAGCCCGGCCTCATCGACCTCATGACCACCTGCGCCATCGCGCGCCTGGTGCTCGGCCCCGACATGAACATCCAGGCACCCCCCAACCTCTCGGCCGACTACGGCCCGCTGCTGCTCACGGGAATCAACGACTGGGGCGGCGTGTCGCCGGTCACTCCCGACTTCATCAACCCCGAGCGCCCGTGGCCCGACCTCGCGCTGATGGCCGGCATGTGCGATGAGTCCGGCTACCCGCTGCGCGAGCGGCTCACGGTGTACCCCGAGTACGCGCTCGACCCCGAATGGGTCGACCCGGCCGTGCTGCCCTACGTGCGCGCCCTTGCCGACGACGCCGGCTACCCGCGTGAGGACGTCCTGCAGGAGGCCGCCGCCTGATGGACCGCGTCACCCTCCTGCGACTGGGCCACGACCGATCCGGCGGCGGCACCGCCCGCGAGTCGGCCGCCTGGGACGAGGCCGCGATCGGCGAGGCCACCTCGGCGCGAATCCTCCCGGTGTCGCTGGGCGACCCCGACCGCGCCTGCGCCACGTTCGTCACCGGGTGGGACCAGGCCATCGCACTGCACGACGACGGCGTGGACGGCATCCGCATCACCGTGCTGCACGAGGGTGCGCGCGCCGACGTGCTCGACGGCCTGGTGCGATCGGATGCGGCGTTCCTGCGCACCACCCCCGATCGCCTGGGCGAGGCCGTGGACATCGCCAGCCTGCCGGCATGCGATGCCCGGGTGTCGGTGGTGGCACATGACATCGACGAGGCCGTGGGCGCCGTGCGCGGCGGGGCGCGCGACGTGGTGGTGCACGACTGGGACGACGACCAGGTGGCCGCGCTGCGCGACGCGATCCTCCCCGAGGTGCTGGTGGAGCGCACCGCCCTGCCGCTGGGCACGCCCATCGAGGCCATGCGCGACCGGGTGGCCATGCCGCTGTTCACGTGCTGGCTGCAGCAGGTGGACTGCCGCGGCGCCGCGCGCCCGCGCCACCCATGGGCCCCCGGCCGCGACATGCACCCGCCGGTGCCCGCGCACCGCATGAGCTCCGAGTGGCCGGATTCCGGCTGGATGGATGCCGACCCGGCCACCGACCTCGACCAGGTGGCGCCCGACCTGGCGGGAATCCTCGAGCGCTCGCTCGCCGGCACCCCGCCCACGGTGGCCGAGATGGTGCGCATGTTCGAGGCCCGCGGCGCCGAGGTGGACGTCATCGCGCACGTGGCCGACCAGCTGCGCGAGCGCACCAACGGCGAGCAGGTCACCTACGTCGTCAACCGCAACATCAATTACACCAACCAGTGCTACTTCCGGTGCGGCTTCTGCGGGTTCTCGCGCGGGCCCAAGAGCTACAACGCGCGCGAGACCCCCTACCGCATGGACCTCGACGAGGTGGTCACGCGTTCGCAGGAGGCCTGGGACCGCGGCGCCACCGAGGTGTGCCTGGTGGGGGGCATCCACCCCGACTTCACCGGCGACTTCTACGCATCGGTGCTCGAGAGCATCAAGGGCGCGCTGCCCGACATGCACGTGCATGCCTTCACCCCGCTCGAGGTGTGGCAGGGCGCGCACACCCTGGGCGTGCCGGTGCGCGAGTACCTGGAGCGCCTCAAGGCATCGGGCCTGGGGTCGCTGCCCGGCACCGCGGCGGAGATCCTCGACGACGACGTGCGTGAGCACCTGTGCCCCGACAAGATCCGCACGGCCGAGTGGGCCGAGGTGATGATCACCGCCCACGACAGCGGCATCCGCGCCACCAGCACCATCATGTGCGGGCACATCGACGGGCCGGTCTCGTGGGCCAACCACTACGAGGTGCTGCGGCAGATCCAGCGGCGCACCGGCGGCTTCACCGAGTTCATCCCGCTGCCCTTCGTGCACATGGCATCGCCCATCTTCCTGCAGGGCCGCTCGCGCCCGGGCCCCACGTGGGACGAGGTGGTGCTCATCCACTCGGTGGCGCGCATCGCGTTCGACGGCCTCATCCCCAACATCCAGGCCTCGTGGGTGAAGCTGGGCCTGGACGGCGGCGCCAACCTGCTGCACGCCGGCTGCAACGACATGGGCGGCACGCTCATGAACGAGAGCATCAGCCGATCGTCGGGCGCGTCGCTCGGCGAGGAGGTGACGGCCGACGAGCGGGAGGCCGCCATCCGCTCCCACGGCCGCGTGCCCGCGCGCCGCAACACCCTCTACGACATCATCGAGGCGCCGGTCTGAGAAGGCCGCGGTGAGCCAACCCCGGTGTCAGGCACATAACCCAACGCCGTCGGTTAAGTGCCTGACACCGGGGTTCAGCCGCCCGCCTTGTCGCGCTCGCGCAAGGTGCGCAGCATGTTCTCCACGCGCGCGAACTTCAGGCGAGGGCGGCCCATCTCCTCACCCTTCTCCACCTCGCGGGCGTCGAGGTACTTCCAGTCGGCGAACGACACCACCTCGCCCTGCCGCTCGGCGAGGAAGCGCTCGAACACCCGGGCGGCCAGCACCTCGCGCCTCAGGCGCTGGTCGCGCACATCCTCCACCAGGGCCTCCACGGTCTCCTGGGCATCCGGCTTGTTGGTGCCGATGATCCCGTTGGGCCCGCGCTTGATCCAGCCGGCCGCGTACTCACCCAGGCGCGCCTGTCCGGTGAGCGGGTCGATCACCCGGCCGCGATCGTTGGGGATGGTGGCGGTGATGGGGTCGAACGGCACGCCGGGCAGCGCCACGCCCTGGTAACCGATGGCGCGGAACACGATGTCGGCGGGGATCACCTCGCGCTCGTCGGTGGCGCGGGCGCGCAGCTCGCCGTTGTTGCCCCGGTAGAGCTCGTTGCGCACCACCTCCACGCCCTCCACGCGGTCCTTGCCCAGGATCTCCACGGGCGACACCAGGAACCGGAAGACGATGCGCCGGTCATGGCCGCGGGCCGGGCGCTGCGCGAGCTCGCGCAGCAGCTCGAGCACCTGGTCGCGCCCGCGGTCGGGTGCCTGCTCGGTGTCGTGCAGCGAGTGCGGGTCGAGCTGCATGTCGGCCGGGTCCACGATGACGTCGATGTCGTCGCGATCGGCGAGTTCCTTGAGCTCGCGGTAGGTGAACGCCGTCTGGGCGGGGCCACGGCGGCCGAGGATCGTCACCTGGCGCACCTTGTTCTCGGACAGCGCGCGCAGCGCGTGACCACCGATGTCGGTGGCCGCCAGCTCATCGGGCGGCAGCATGAGCACCCGCGCGACGTCCATGGCCACGTTGCCGTTGCCCACCACCACCACGTTGTCGCCCGAGAAGTCGAACGTGAGGTTGCGCTGGTCGGGGCTCGCGTTGTACCAGCCCACGAAGTCGCTGGCGCCGTGGCTTCCCGGCAGGTACTCGCGCGGGATCCCCAGCCGACGGTCCGACCTGGCTCCCACGCAGAAGATGACCGCGTGGAAGTACTCGAGCAGGTCCTCGTACTCCAGGTCGGTGCCGAACTCCACGTTGCCGCGAAACCGGAAGTCGGGATGCTCGGCCACCTTGTCGTACACCCGGGTGACCGACTTGATCTTGGGATGGTCGGGGGCCACGCCGGCGCGCACCAGCCCGAACGGCGTGGGCAGGCGGTCGAACATGTCCACCTGCGTGTGGATGTCGTCCTGCGCGAGGATGTGCTCGGCGGCATAGAAGCCCGAGGGGCCGGATCCGATGATTGCCACCCTCAGCGGGTTGCGCTGGCTTCCCACCGGCACCTAGATCACCACCCCGTCGTCGTCAACGGGTGCGCGGAAGACATCCTGGTCCTCGCGGCGCACGAGGTCGCGCAGGGTGCCCGGCGCAGGCGCGGTCACCAGCCCGCGCACCAGCGCGGCCGGACGACCCGATGACTTGCCGATGAGCATCCCCGCGGCGGCGGCGATCTCGTCGCCCAGCGCCTGGTCGGTGGCCACGAGCATCCTGCCCTCCCTGTCGCGTCCGCCACGATGATCCATGACCGCGTCGAATCCGGCTACCCCAACCGCCACGTTCACCAGTCCCCGGCGAAACGCCCGCCCATGGGTGTCGGTGATCACCACGCCCACCCGGCCCCCCGCCGCCTGCGACAGCGCGTGCTGGATTCTCCGGGCCGAGGCGTCGGGGTCGACCGGCAGCAGCAGCACGGTGCCATCGGGCGTGTTCGATGCGTCCACGCCGGCGTTGGCGCAGATGAACCCGTGGTGGGTCTCGCACACCAGCAGCGAACGGCGACGGCGCACCACCTTGCGGCTCTCGCCGAGGATCACCTCGCAGAGCTCGGGGGCCTTGCCGGTGGCATCGGCCAGGTGCCGGGCCTCGGCGCCCGGGGTGACGTCGGCCAGGCGCACCACGCGGCCCTCGGCCTTGCTCACCACCTTGTGGGCCACAGCCAGCACGTCGCCGGGCGCGAGCCCCGCCTGCACGGCGGCATCGGTGAGCATGCCCGGCAGGTCGTCACCCGGCGCCACCTCGGGAAGCGCCCCGAGCACCACGATGTGCACCTCGTCGCCGGGCGCGGCCCCGAGGGCCCCGCGTGCGCTCACCCTGGCGCCCCGGCCGTGCCGGCAGCGCCGGCCGCGCCCTGCGCGAGGCCCAACCGCACGAGGGCCCGGCCCGTGGCCCCCTCGGCTTCGCGACGCACGAGCTCGGCGAGGTCGTCCGGGGTGTCGACGTCAAGGGCGATGCCGGGGTGGTGCACCACCTCCACGGGCACCCCCAGCGCCGCGGCCTGCGCGCGGTGGTGGATGAGCGAATCGGGGCCCAGTTGCGGCACCAGGGCATCTGGGGGCGTGAGGAGCATCGCGTTGGTGCCCGTGCCGTCCTCCGATCGCGCGAGCACCGCGGCGTCGCCATCGGGCGCGGCGCCGATGAGGTGGTCCACGTCGGCAGCGGTGATGAGCGGCAGGTCGCTCACCACCACCAGCGCGCTGCGCGAATCGAGCGCTGCTATGCCCAGCGACACCGCGGCGTTGATGCCCTGCGGCGGATCGTGGTCGGCAACGGTGCGCGCGCCCACGCTCTCGGCCACCGCCCGCGCACGGGCATCGGAGGTGACCACCACGATCTCGCCAAGGCGGGTGCTGCCGGACAGCGCCGCCAGCACGTCACCGAGCATGGCCGACTGCAGCACGCGGCGCTCGGATCGGTCGAGGGTGCGCGCCAGGCGCCCCAGCGCGTAGCCCAGGCGCTTCACGGGCACCACGGCCCCGACGTCGTGCGCCGCCATCAGCCCGCCGCCTCGATCACCGTGCGCGCGAGGCGCTCGCGGGCCGCGCGATCGGGCATGAGGATGTCCGTGAGCACGGGCCGCACGCCGAGTTCCTCGATGGCCGTGGCCTCGGCCTCGTCAGACGAATCGATCACGAAGGTGCTGCAGACGTCGGCGTAGATCTCGGCCATCTGGCGCGCCGAGCACTCGGCGTAGCCGGCGCCGCGCAGGAACTTCTGCGCCGGGCCCTCCACCGGTGCGCCCCCGATGATGGGGCTCACGCCGATCACCCGGTCGCGCCGCGCGGCCACGGCGTCGCGCACGCCGGGCACGCCGAGGATGGTCCCGATCGAGACGATGGGGCTGGATGGCGCGATGACGATCAGGTCGGCGTCGCGGATGGCCTCGATCACGCCCGGAGCGGGCGCGGCATCGGCAAGCCCCTCGATGCGGATCGAGTCGATCTCCTCGCGCGCGCCGTCGCGCACCAGGTACTCCTGGAACCGCCGCTCGCCCGACTGCGTGGTGATGATCGTGCGCACCGGGTCGTCGGTCATGGGCAGCACGCGGGCCTCCACGCCCAGCTTTTCGCGCAGGTCGGCCACCACGTCCGACAGCCGGGCGCCATCACGCATCATGAGGGTGCGGTGCACATGCGTGGCGAGGTCGCGGTCACCCAGCCCGAACCAGGCCTCGCGGCCGTAGGTGGCGAGCCCCTCGAGGCAGTGGAAGGTGTCGTCGGCGTAGCCCCAGCCGCGATGGGCCACCACGCCCGCCAGGCAGTAGAGGTTGATGTCGAGGTCGGGGCATACGAGGAGCCCGAAGAACTCGCCGTCATCGCCGGTGTTGACGATGGCCGAGAGGTCGCGCTGGCCCTGCGCCAACGCGAGCCCATGGACCATCTTCGATCCGCCGGTGCCCCCGGCCAGCGCCACGATCACGGCGCGAGGCTATCAGCGCCGCGACGGCGCGAGCACCATCCAGAGCCCGGCGCATACCAGCACGAGGCCCGCCCACAGGCGCGGCCCGGGCACCTCGCCGAGCAGGGGCCACGCAGTGATCACCCCCACCACGGGCACGAGGAAGAACCACGCCGACACCTTGCCGGCGTCCCCGCGACCCAGCGCAACGTAGAACAGCGCGAACGGGATGGCGTTGCCCACCAGCGCCACGAGCAGGATCAAACCGATCTCCCGACCGCCCGTGGATCCGGGTGCGCCCTCGAAGAACGCGCCGATGACCGCCAGCATGGCCCCGCCCACGAGCATCTGCCATCCCGCGATGGCCACGGGGCGCATCCGGGCCGGCGCGCGCCCCGTCACCGCCACCGTTCCCACCGCCCACCCGAGCGCGCCGACCACCACGAGCAGCGAGATCCACGAGATGCTGGGGGGCCAGAGGGGCCCCTTCCACACCACCGCCGCCGCGCCAACCAGGCCCACCACGAGCCCCGCCCACTGCCGCGGGCCCAGGCGCTCGGCCAGGAACACCGCCGCCAGCGCCGCCACGAACAGCGGATCGGTATTGGCCAGCACGGCCGCGGTGCCGGCCCCCTCCTCGGCGATGCCGATGAACGTGGCGCCATAGAAGATCACCGACTGCGTGAGGGCCAGGATGAGGATGACGCCCCATTCGGCTCCGGGCATCACCGGCTTGCCGAGCAGCATCAGCCCGCCCAGCAGGATCACCCCGCCCACGCCGATGCGGGCTGCGGCGGCGAGAAGGGGGGGCCAGCTCTCCACGAGCCAGGCCGAGGGCACGTACGCCGAGCCCCATGCCGCCATGGCGAGCACTGCGAGCAGCGACGCCGATGCGGGGCCGCGCGAGCGCTCCGAAGGGGTCATGGGCGATGCCTCGGGGCCCGGGTGCGCATCCATGCGGGATTCGGCGCGCCCAGCCCCGATCCTGCCCGGCCGGGGCCCCGCGAGGGAGCTTTACCCACCTTTTTCCCTTACGCTGTAACCTTACAACGTAGGCCATATGCATCACACTTTGTAAACATTGTCACTAGCGATTTCCCACCCCTTAATCCCTCATGGATACTGGCGTTTCGGCAGTGAAACTTGCGCCGGAAACCGCCCCGCGGGGCCTTGTCGCGGGCCTCGCTCGTGACATATGCTGCCCGCATCTCCTGGACCTCCGAACTCAATCCCGGCACGCCGGGGCGGGCGAGGTGCCCAGGCCCATCAATGCAACACCCTATTTTCTCAAGGGGGGACGCCACTAATGGCTGACCAGTTTGCTGTTACCTACGTCCCCGGTATGGACTCCGGGGAGATTCCGCCGTCGCCCGTCGATCGTGACGAGAAGACGGCTTTCATCTACAGCCTCGTTGACCCTGTCTGGGACATCGATGTTCTGCCGCTGACGTACACCAACTCGCGTTGGTCTGCGTTCTTCTACCGCGCTGACGAGAAGCGCCTCCGCCGTGTGGTCCCTGACTGCATGGACATCGAGGACGACATCGTCGAGCACTGGTACGTCGACCACCGCAACACCATGCTCGGCCCGTACGGCGAGTGGGGCCTCACCGTGGCTGTCAGCCACAAGGCCGGTGACGGCAAGACGTACTACGCGGGTTACTACCCCTACATGTACCTGACGCAGGACTCCGCCATTGACGCGGGTCGCGTGCTGGGCTTCCCCAAGAAGGAGGCCTTCATCCGCACCCTCGAGCACTTCGGCAACCCTGACGACGGTTACGGCGTGTACGACGGCAAGGACTGGAAGTTCAACCAGTTCTCGTTCCTCATGATCCGTAACGGGTACGTGATCCACAGCGCCATCGGTAAGTACAACGACGCTGAGCTCTCGGCCAAGCCGGCTTTCTACGGCAACACCGAGTACGGCCGCATGAACATGAAGGTCGTCACCGCTCCCGACATCTCCTCGTCGGAGTGGCAGCTCGTGTACCTGCCTTCGCTGGTCACCAAGGACCTCGCGACCGCCATGGGCCGTCCCGAGACCGAGGGTAGCCACCGCTTCCAGGTGAAGCCGGAGTCCATCCGTACCGCTTCGCCGGAGAACATCGAGTGGTTCCAGCAGGCGACTCCGTTCGACAACATGGGTGCGGAGCTCCCGGTTGGCGAGATGATCGGTCTCATGACCTTCTCGTTCGACCTCATCATCCCGGCCGGCCAGACTCTCTGGACCGAGACCTACACCCGCGACGCCACGTGGGCGGGCGCTGCCAAGCCTTACCGCTATGGCCTCCGCCACCGCTTCCCGAAGCCCATCGGCCTCGGCGCGTAACCAAGCGTCCTAAGAGAGGAAATTCACAATGGGACAGATTGTTGACGTTACGTCGACCCCGTGGATCGACTCGGGCGACGCGCCGCCGCTGGCGCTCGACCGCGACAAGCGTGACATCATCAGCCAGGGTGTCGCTGACCCGCTCGTCGACTACGACATCGTGCCGCTCACGTACACGAACTCGCGCTGGAGCGCGTTCTTCTACCGTGCGTCTGAGGCCGACCTGAAGCACGTGCTTCCGAAGTGCCTGGACCTCGAGGACGACGTCATCGAGTTCTGGTACGTCGACCACCTCCACACCGGTCTCGGCCCGTACGGCGAGTTCGGCCTGACGGTGGCCGCTTCCCACAAGGCTGGCGACGGCAAGACGTACTACGGCGGGTACTACCCGTACATGTACCTCACGCAGGATGCCGCTGTGTTCGCCGGCCGTGAGCCCTTCGGTTTCCCGAAGAAGATCGCCTACATCGTCACCCAGGAGCACGGTGGCAAGGAGGACGACGGCTACGGTGGGTTCGGCAACGACTACTTCAACTTCACGATGGAGCGTCGCGGCTACCTGATTCACACCGCGACGGGCCGTTACGACGACGCAGAGCTTCCGGCCAAGCCGGCGTTCTACGGCGACCCGAACTACGGCCGCATGAACCTCCGTCTCATCACGGACGCTTCGCTCAAGACGACGAAGTGGGACCTGACGTACCTCCCCAGCGAGGTCACGAAGGCGACCGCCGCCGCCATGGGCCGTCCGGAGACTGAGGGTCAGCACCGCTTCCAGCTGAAGCCCGAGAGCATCCGCACCGCTTCGGCGGGCGCGATCCGCTCCTGGGCGCTGCAGGGCACCCCGTTCGACAACATGGGTGCCATGCTGCCGGTGAAGGAGATGATCGGTCTGATGACGTTCAGCTTCGACCTCATCATTCCGGGTGCCGACACCATCTGGACCCAGACGATCGAGCGTACCGACGAGGACATCGCGGACCTGCTGTTCGCGACCCCGTACGTGTACACCGGCCGTCAGCGCTTCCCGAAGCCCCCGGGCGTCTGAGTCCAACTCAGATACGGAAGCACCCTGTGGGGGGTGGGCCTTCGGGCCCACCCCCTCTTTTTTTGCGCGGATGCGCCGCGCGCACCCCGGTAGGGTTGGGCCGTGCCCCTCTCCCTCGACGGACGTCGCCGCTGGTTGATCATGCCGGTGCTCGCGCTTGGCGTGTCGCTCATCGTGATCGACGGCACCATCGTGAACGTCGCGCTGCCGGAGATCATCGACGCGCTGTCGCTCAACCTGAGCGAGGCGGAGTGGGTGAACTCCATCTACGCGCTGCTGTTCGCGGCGCTGCTGATCGCCGTGGGGGCAACGGCAGATCGCTTCGGGCGCAGGCGGCTGTTCGTGCTGGGCGTGGTGGTGTTCGGCCTGGGGTCAATAGCCGCGGCGCTTGCCGGTAGCGCCGAGCTGCTGCTGGCGGCACGGGCGGTGCAGGGGGTGGGCGGCGCGATGGTGCTGCCCACGAGCCTGTCGCTGGTGAACGCCAACTTCCAGGGGAAGGACCGCGCGGCGGCGTTCGGCATATGGGGCGCCACCATCGCCGGCATGGCGGCCGTGGGGCCGGTGCTGGGCGGGTGGCTCACCAGCGACTTCTCATGGCGGCTGATCTTCTGGATCAACCCGCCGCTGTGCCTGATCGTCATCGTCGGGGCCCTGCTGCTGGTGCCCGAGTCGAAGGAGCCCGGGGCACCCGGGCTGCGCGACTGGGTGGGCGTGCGGCTCATATCGGTGGGGCTCGCGCTGCTGGTGTTCGGGCTCATCGAGGGCGAGCGCTATGGCTGGTGGTCGGCCACGCCGGACAGCCCGTCGTGGTGGGGGCTGCCCGGGTCGCCGGTGCCCTGGGCGCTCATCGCATCGGTGGTGCTGCTGCTGGGGTTCGTGGGATGGACGCAGTGGCGCACAAAGCGCGGGCGGGCCACGTTGGTGGACCTGTCGCTGTTCAAGCTGCCGACCTTCCGGTGGGGCGGCGTGACGATCCTCATCGTGTCGCTGGGGGAGTTCGGGGTGATCTTCGTGATCCCGCTCTTCCTGCAGAACGTGCTGGGCATGAGCGCCCTGGGTGCAGGCTTGGTGATCCTCGCCTTGGCCGTGGGCGCGCTGGTGTCCGGGGGCGCGGCGGCGCCGGTGTCGCGCAGGCTCGGTGGTCACCGCATCGTGCAGCTCGGCATGGTGCTGGAGATCGCCGGCATCACGTGGTTCGCGTTCGTGGTGGCGCCCGGAGTGTCGCCATGGATCTTCGTGGCGCCGCTGTTCGTGTACGGCCTCGGCGTGGGATTCGCCACCGCGCAGCTCACCAACGTGGCGCTGGATGAGGTGCCCATCAACGAGTCGGGGCAGGCCAGCGCCCTGCAGTCGACGCTGCGGCAGGTGGGGTCTGCCCTCGGCACCGCCGTGCTGGGCGTGGCGCTGGCCGTTGCGGTGTCGTCGCACGTGGCATCGTCGGTGCAGGCAGAGGGCGTGCCCGCCGCGCAGGCCGACCAGATCGCCCAGGTGGTCAAGTCGTCCGCCGGCACGGCGATCCCCGCTCTCGCAGCCGACCCGAAGACCGCCCCCCTCGCCCCCGCGCTCGATCAGTCGTTCGCCGACGCCGTGCAGGTTGTGGGCTGGGTGGCCGCGGCCTTCGTGTTCCTGGGTCTCATGGCGTCGTTCCGCATCCCCGGCAACCGGGGGGCACGCTCGCCCTGAACCACGTCGCGCGAGCGCGAGTACCGACTCAGTACATGTGGACGGGGGTGCCGTACGTGGCGAACTCGTACAGGTACGGCGCGAACGGCGCGGCGATGCGCACGCAGCCGTGGCTGGCCGGGTAGCC
>JBJTJN010000044.1:0-21094 GCA_046095485.1 Actinomycetota bacterium | reverse complement strand
GCGGTGCAGCAGATGCCGTTGCCGAAGATGTCGTTGTTGCCCACCGTGACGTCCTGGATCGCACCGGCAAGCGGTCCGTAGAGCAGCGGGTTGAGGTAGCCCACGGCCTTTCTCCCCGCGGCGAGGCGCTCGGCGTTGATGCGCAGGATCGCCGATGCCAGCAGCGGAGCGGAGGCGCTCGTGCCCTCGCTGGTGCTCACGTTGCCACCAGACAGGGTGAAGTAGCCGGGCTGGCCCGCCAGCATGGTGACGTCGGGAACCAGGCGCTTGCTGCCGGGGATCGCCGCACCGGCACCCACCTGCCACGCGGGACGCGGGAAGATGGCGCTCTGGCCTCCCCCGCCCCCTGCCAGCACGCAGGCCCATGGCATGTGCGTGACGGCGCCGTTCTCGTTCCACACCTGCTCATCGGCCGTGGTGCGGGCGGGGGTATTCCACATGGTGCCGCCCACCGCGGTGACGCCCGGCGCCGAGGCCGGCCAGTTCACCGACGCGTAGCCCGGCAGGCCGTAGGTGGGGAAGTTCGACGCGCACACGTTTGCCGGCGGGCCCATCGAGCCCTGGTCGCCGGACGAGGCGAAGATGCTCACGCCCGACGCCACGAGCGCCTGGCCGAGGGTGTTGGCCTGCGTGAAGTCCTCCGGCGGCACCATGTCGCCCATCTCCTGGGCCATCTCGCTGAAGCCGTAGCTCATGCTCACCACCGTGAGGTTCGGAAGCGCAGCGGCCTGCTCGAGGAAGTCGGAGAAGGGTGACGGGGAGTCGGGCGACACATTGATGACCACCACGCTCGTTCCCGCCGGGGCGAGGCTGGCCACCAGTTGGGCGTCGAGGTCGGCCTCGCCGTTGCCGCCCGTTGCGATGTTCGTCTGCGCTCCCGGCATGTTCACGGCGCGCACGGTCACGGGGGCGCTGCCCGCCCCGAACCGGCAGTGCTGCTGGATGAGCGCGAGGTCGGCGGGGTCGTAGTTCTGGTTGATCTCGAGGATCGCGATGGTCTGCGGCGGGTAGGCGGCACCTGCGCCGATGCCATCGAAGCCATAGGCCTGCGCCATGCCGAGCGGCGTCATGGGCGTGCCGAGCCCGAATGGCGTCAGGTCGATCGACGGCTTCGCCGCGCAGCCGTGCTTGGACGACACCGGCTCGGGGGTGATGCCCGGCGGCGGCTGCACCGTGGGGGTGACGTGCGTGGGCGTGGGCACCAGCCCGAGGCCGGCCACGCCCGTGGCGGGCCCGGTGATGGCGGGCGGCACGGGCACCGGGGCCGGGGCCGCCACGTACATGCGGCCACTGCGGGCGCGGTAGTGGTGCAGCGGCACCCCGAAGGCGCGCGACATGCGACCCGCCGGGCCGCTGACGATCACGCGCGTGCGCAGGCTGCCCACCCTGGCGTGCAGGCCATGTGCGCGAGCCCACCGGACGATGGCGCGGATGTCGGCATCGGTCGCCCCGTGGCGGCGCACGATCGCGCGAAGCGGGGCACTGCGCACCGTGCGGCCCGAGATGCGGGCGAGCAGCCCGCGTCCGTCGTGGCGCAGCGTGATGGACACGCTCACCCGGCGGGCGGGATCGACGGCGCGCAACCTCACTGCGCCGGCCCGATGCTGGTCGACCGTGGGGATTCCGGCGCCAACGCCACCGGCCACGGCGGTGCCCGCTCCCACCCAGAGCGCGGCCCCCGCGAAGGCGGCGACCAGGGCTACGGCGAGGCGTCGGGGCACTTCTTCCTCCGGGGGCGAATTTCGCCGGACCCTAACACGGGGGTTGTCCGTCCCCCGCGGGGCCGGGTAGCGTCATCGCATGCGCGTGGGGATCCTTACCGGCGGGGGCGACTGCCCCGGACTCAACGCGGTGATCCGTGCCGTGGTGAAGGTGGGCGCGCGGCGGTTCGGCCATGAGCACGTGGGAATCCTGCGCGGGTGGAAGGGGCTCATCGAGGCCGACGCCGAGCCGCTCACCCCCGCCGACGTGAGCGGCATCCTCGGCCGCGGCGGCACGATCCTCAAGAGCTCGCGCACCAACCCCTTCCGCGATGACGACGCCACCCATGCCGCGCTCGACGGCTTCTCGCGCCTCGGCATCGATGCCCTCGTGGCCATCGGCGGCGAGGACACCCTCGGCGCGGCCAACCGGCTGCACGCCGAGCACGGCGTGCCGGTGGTGGGCGTGCCCAAGACCATCGACAACGACCTCTCGGGCACCGACTTCACCTTCGGATTCGACACCGCCGTGCAGATCGCCACCGACGCCATCGACCGGCTGCACACCACGGCCGAGAGCCACGACCGCGTGATGGTGGTGGAGGTCATGGGAAGGCACGCCGGGTGGATCGCCCTGTACTCAGGAATCGCGGGAGGCGCCGACTACATATTGATCCCGGAGGAGAAGCCCGACATCGACGAGCTGCTCGCGGCCATCAACCAGCGGCACGCGCGCGACCTCGACTACTCGATCGTGGTGGTGAGCGAGGGAGTGGACCTCGGCGATGTCGGCGCGCAGGGCGATCTGGATGAGTTCGGCCACGCGCGCCTGGCGCAGCAGGGCGTGGGCGACCGCCTGGGCGTGGTGCTGCGCGAGGCCACCGGGTACGACACCCGCGTGACCGTGCTGGGGCACATCCAGCGCGGCGGATCGCCCACCGCGCGCGACCGCGTGCTGGCCACGCGCTTCGGCACCCGCGCGGCCGAGATGGTGCAGGAGGGCCTGTTCGGCCGCATGGCCGCGCTGCACGGCGACACGGTCACCGACGTGCCGCTGGCCGAGGCCGTGGGCACCCTCAAGACCGTGCCGGCGTCCTACTACGACCTCGCCACGCCCTTCTTCGGATAGCCGCCCCGGCGACCGGGTGCCAACGCGATTCCACGCCGAAGGCGTGACAGGGCGGCTTGATTTGCGCGCGAGGGCCGGTGCTATGGTGCCCGCCCCGTGAGCAAGAAACTCATCATCTGCGAGAAGCCGTCGGTGGCCAAGGACGTCGCCACCGCCCTCCCCGAGGCCTTCACGCAGAAGGGTGAGGCATACGAGAGCGACCACTGGGTCATCTCGTACGCGGTGGGTCACCTGCTCGAGCAGGTGGACCCCGACGCCTACGACGCCCGCTTCCGCAAGTGGACGTACGAGGACCTCCCCATCATCCCCGAGCACTTCCGCTACCAGGCCCGCGACTCCCGGGCCGCGAAGCAACTGGGCACCCTCCACAAGCTCATGGCGCGACCGGACGTGACCGGCATCGTCAACGCCTGCGACGCCGGGCGCGAGGGCGAGCTCATCTTCAAGCTCATCCTCGAGAGCGCACCCGAGACGGCCCGGGACAAGCCCGTGGAGCGCGCCTGGTTCTCGTCGATGACCAAGGCGGCGATCCAGGATGCCTTCAGCAGCCTGCGCCCGGATTCGGACATGCGCAGGCTCGAGGACGCCGCCCGTGCCCGCAGCGAGGCCGACTGGCTGGTGGGCATGAACGGCACCCGCGCGGCCACCACCAAGGCGGGGTCGATCCGCCGCGTGCTGTCGCTGGGTCGCGTGCAGACCCCCACCCTGGCCATGATCGTGCGCCGCGACCTCGAGATCGCCGCCTTCACCCCCCTCGACTACTGGCAGGTGGACGCCACGTTCACCGGGGCCGAGTACGAGCTTCCGGGGATGTGGAACGACGTCGCGGGCACCCACCGC
The DNA here is from genome assembly GCA_046095485.1 of Actinomycetota bacterium. Taxonomy (GTDB): domain Bacteria; phylum Actinomycetota; class Thermoleophilia; order Miltoncostaeales; family Miltoncostaeaceae; genus SYFI01. Next base: position 17,425 of record JBJTJN010000044.1, on the reverse strand, counting down.
GACCTGCTGTTCGCCGACGGCGACGGCAAGACGTTCAAGGACCGCATCAACGCCGCCGATGCCGCGCAGGCGATCGTCGACACGGTGAGCGGCGCCCAGGGCACCGTGACCTCGGTGGAGAAGAAGCCGCGCACCGAGAACCCGCAGCTGCTCTACGACCTCACGGCCCTGCAGCGCGACGCCAACCAGCGCTACGGATTCTCGGCCTCGCGCACGCTGGCCGCGGCGCAGAGCTGCTACGACGAACACAAGGTGCTCACCTACCCGCGCACCAACAGCCGCTACCTGAGCGGCGACATGGTGGGCAGCCTCAAGGGCGTGGTGTCGCGCGTGGGATCGGCCGACCCGCAGTACGCCGATGCCGCCCGCCAGGTGCTGGCGCTCGATGCCCTGCCGCTCGGCCGCGTGGTGAACGACGAGAAGGTCACCGACCACCACGCCATCATCCCCACCGACGGCGACCACGACCTCAGCCGCCTGGGGAGCGACGCACGCCGCATCTACGACATGGTGGCCCGCAGGTTCCTGTCGGTGTTCCTGCCGCCCGCGCGGCTCGAGGACACCACCATCATCACCGAGGTGCAGGGCCACACCTTCCGCAGCAGCGGCACGGTCATCATCGAGCCCGGCTGGTACGCGGTGGACGCCATGCGCCGCCACCGCGTGGAGAAGCAGGCCCAGGCCGAGCAGGCCGTGAACGAGGACGGCGAGGCCGAGCAGAAGGACCGCACGCTGCCGTCGGTGACCGTGGGGCAGGTGCTCACCTGCGCCCGCGCGGAGTCGCTGGCGAAGAGCACCAAGCCGCCCGCGCGCTTCAACGAGGGCAGCCTGCTCAAGGCCATGGAGACCGCCGGCAAGCTGGTGGACGACGACGAGGCCGCCGAGGCCATGAAGGACGCCGGCCTCGGCACCCCGGCCACGCGGGCCAACATCATCGAGAGCCTCATCGACCGCGAGTACGTGGAGCGCGAGGGCAAGCAGCTTCGCGCCACCGACAAGGCGATCGGCCTCATCACCATGCTGGGCGACCACCTGCTCACCAGCCCCGAGCTCACCGGCCGGTGGGAGCAGAAGCTCAACGAGATCCAGGCCGGCGGCGAGACCCGCGCGGAGTTCGAACGCGAGATCAAGGACTTCACCCGCCAGGTGGTGGAGTGGTTCGCCGACAAGAGCCGCGACGACCTGCGCGTGCAGCGCACGGTCATCGCGCCCTGCCCCATCAACCTGCCCGACGGCACCAAGTGCCAGGGCAACATCGTGGAGCAGCGCAAGAGTTACTCGTGCGACAGCTACCACGGCAAGGACGACCCGGGCTGCGGCTACACGCTGTGGAAGCAGATGGACAACCGCACGATCACGCTCGAGGAGGCCACGGAGTACATCGCTAAGGGCCTGCAGTCGAAGGACCTGCAGCCTGAGCGCGAGGTGCTGGGCCCATGCCCCTCCGACGGCTGCGACGGCGAGATCGTCGAGCGCGGCCGCTCGTACGGCTGCACCTCGTGGAAGAGCAAGACCGAGACCGGCTGCGGATACGTCATCTGGAAGCGCATGCGCGGCCGCCCGGATGAGGTGTCCATCGAGGAGGCCCGCCGCATGGTGGCGCGCGGCGAGACCAACGCCACGCCGCCCCGCGAGCCGGTAGCCGAGTGCCCCGTGCCCGGCTGCGGCGGCATGGTGGTGGAGCGCCCCAAGACCTACGGCTGCAACTCGTGGAAGAGCCCGCGCAACCGCGGCTGCGGGTACGTCATCTGGAAGCGCCCGCGTGGCTCGGAGCACGACCTCACGGTGGAGGAGGCCAAGGCGAAGATCGAGGCCGACCGCGCCGATCCCGACGCCGCGGGGCTCGAGCCCGTGGTGGGTGGCCGCGCGGCCAAGGGCGCCCGTACCAAGCGGGGCTCGGTGGATGCCGACGGGGCAATCGTGGCCCACCTGCTGCGCAAGGCCGTCTGGACGGGCCTTGACGGCGGTGACAAGGTGACCCTCGAGATACCCAAGGGCGCCCACCGCGGGCTCGATTCCGAGGTGGTGGCCGGCCTCGGCCAGGGCCTCGGACTGCGCTCGAAGCCCCTCAAGCTCTGGTGCAAGGTGACCGATGGCGGCCCCGACGCCGCCCGCGCCACGCTGGAATCCCGCCTGCAGGACCGCATACGCAAGGCCCTCGCGCCGGCGTCACGTCGTGCAGTCGCCGCCACGGCCTGACATATTCCCGGGGTCGGGGGCGATGGGTCCCCCGCGCTGAGGAGGGTGCCATGGATGCCGATGAGGCAATCCGCCTGAGGCGCAGCGTGCGGTCGTACACCGACCAGCCGGTGAGCGACAAGGACATCGACGCCATCCTCCGGCTCGCGCTGCTCGCCCCCACCGGCGGCATGGCGCAGGCCTGGAGCTTCATCGTGGTGCGCGACAAGGAGTTGCGGGAAGCCGTGGCCGAGATCGTCATCCGCGGTGGCGCGAAGTACTTCGAGACCGTGCGCCCGGCAGGCCCGGATGTGAGCGCCGACGAACACGCCGAGTGGGCGCGCGGGTACGCCGAGCAGGTGCTCGGCAACTACCGCCACGTCCCGGTGTGGATCGTCGGGATGGTGGTGCCACGGCATGCCTTCCCCGACGACCAGGCCGAGTGGGAGCGCGTGGCCGATTTGGTGTCGGTGGGCTTCGCCATGGAGAACCTGTTCGTGGCGGCCCGCGCCCGCGGGCTCGGCACCGTGCCGACGGTCTTCCACTGGTACGCCGAGGACGACTTCCGCGCGCTGCTGGACATCCCCGCCGACTTCGAGCTCCCCGTCATCACCCCGCTGGGATACCCCACCGAGTTCCCCGTGGGCCTCCCGCCCGCCATGGCGGCCAAGCGCCGGCCGTGGCGTACGCTCGTGCACGACGACCACTGGGACAACCCGCGGGCCTGAGCGCCCGGCGATCCACCACGAAGGGACTGATCCACATGCACCGCATCACCACCCGAAAGGTCGCCGCCGGGGCCGCGGCGCTGGCGCTCATCACGGGCGGCGGCGTGCTCGCCGGCTGCGGCAGCAGTTCCGACTCGTCATCGGGCGGGGCCACCACCGCGGCAGCCGACACCGGGGCGGCCACCACCGCGGCGCCCAACGGCATCGAGGGCAAGTCGGCCCAGGAGATCCTCGACGCATCGCTCGCGGCGGCCAACAAGGCGTCGTCGGTCACCGCAAAGGGCGCCATCACCCAGAGCGGCCAGGAGGTGAAGCTCGACCTGCAGGTGGGACAGGAGGCCGCGCAGGGGTCCATCACCGCGCAGGGCGTGAACGTGGAAATCAAGGTGCTGGCCGGCAAGACGTACTTCAAGCTGAGCGGTGACGCCTTCGCGAAGATCGCGGGCCAGGGCGACAGCCCCGAGGTGGCCGAGGCCATCTCCGCGCTGCTGGGCGACAAGTGGCTGGTGGCGCCGGACGAGGCATCGGCCGGACAGCTCGGCTCGCTGGGCCAGTTCGGCCAGAAGGACGAACTGCTCAAGGGCATCCTGACCCCGGAGGGCAACGCGACGGTCAAGGGCACCGGAGAGGTGAACGGCCAGCCGGTGGTGCTGCTCGAGAGCAGCGACGGCACCGGCACGCTGGCCATCGCCACCACCGGCGAGCCCTACCCGCTGCAGATCAAGGGCAGCGAGGGCGCCGATGGCGGCCAGATCGACTTCACCGACTGGAACGCGCCGGTGAACGTGACCGCGCCCACCGACGTGGTGGACATCGGCCAGCTGGCCGCGCTGGGCGGGTCGTCCAATGGATGACCCGGGGTATCGCCCCTTCAACCACGAAGACGGAGTTCGCATGAACCGCACGATCACGCGCAGGATCGCCGTATCGGCCGCCGCCCTGGCATTGGTCGGCGGCGTGCTGGCGGGCTGCGGCGGCGGGTACGACGCGCCATCGGGCGCGGCCACCTCCGATGAGCCCAACGGCGTGGAGAAGCTTCCGGCCAAGGAGATACTCACCACGAGCGCGGCCGCCATGGGCACCGCATCGTCGGTGACCGTGTCCGGATCGGCGCAGGATGATGGCAGCGGCCCGATGCTGTCCCTCGACCTCGTGCTGGGCACGGGCGTCGGCGAGGGCACCACGTCGCTGGACGGCACTCCCCTCATGGAGTTCCGCGAGACCGGCGGCAAGATGTACTGGAAGATCACCCGCGAGGGCGCCAAGGCGATTCTGGGCCCGGGGGAAGCCAGCACGCTCATCGGGGGCCGGTGGGTGGTCGCCCCGGCCGACGCCGATAGCGATGAGGGCCTGGGCCCGGGCGCCTTCGGCGACAAGGACGAGCTGCTGGCGTCGCTGGTGCAGGAGGGAGCCACGGCAACCGTCACGGGCACCGGCGATGTGAAGGGCACCCCCGTGGTGTTCGTCAGGACCAAGGGCAGCGATGGCGCGTCCACCCTGGCGATCCAGACCGTGGGCGAGCCCTACGTGGTGCAGGTGAAGGGCAAGGAGGCCGGGAACATCGAGTTCACCAACTGGAACGCCCCGGTCACCGTGACCGCCCCCACCGGCGCGGTGAGCCCGGATGAGCTCATGAAGGACGCCGACCCGAGCAGCTCGGGGTCATCCTCGGGCTGATCGCCTGATGTGAGCAGGTGACGCATCGGGGCCCGTGCGCATCACGCACGGGCCCTTGATGTGCGTCGTCACCACATGCGAACATGTGTTCGCATGATCGTGACGGCACGCATACCGCTCTTCCCCCTCCGCATCGCGGTGCTCGAGGCCCGCGTGGCCTGGGACGACCCCATCGCGCTGGGTCCGGCGCCGGGCGAGGCGCAGGTGGTCGGGGAGTGCACGCCGGCCGCGTGGGCGCAGGGCGTGCGCCCGGGGCTGCGCGTGGGCGAGGCCATGGCGCGATGCCCGGGGCTCGACCTGGTGGTGCCCCATCCCGACGCCGCCCGCGTGGCGGCCGACCGGGTGAGCGCGCGCCTCGAGGACCTGGGCGCGGCGGTGCAGCCCATGCACGGCGGCATGTGGTCGTTCATGGCCGGCGGACTCATGCGCCTGCACGGCGGGCTCGATCCCCTCATGCGCCGGGCACGCGCCCATCGCAGCCCACCGGCAACGCGGCGCCCACGCCGTTCGCATCATGCGAGGCCGCGCGCCACGGCGTGGTGGTCGACGCCCACGAGGTGGCGGGGTTCCTCTCCCCCCTCCCCGCCACGCGGCTTCCCCTGCCCCCGCGCACGCACCGGCTGCTGTCGTCGCTGGGCATCCGCACCATCGGGCAGCTGGCCGCGCTGCCGCACGCGTCGGTGCTCGACGCCCTCGGCCGGGATGGCCAGCGCGCGTGGCACATGGCCCGGGGCGAGGACGAACCGCGCCTGCAGCCCAGGGTGCCGCCCGAGCCCCTGGGGGAGCACATGGACTTCCCCGACTCCCTGGGCGCGCTGCCCGCGCTGGAGGCGGCCATGCGCATGCTCATCACGCGGGCATGCGACCGGGTGATCGCCCGTGGCCGATCGGCGCGGTCGGTGGTGCTGCGCGCCCGGCTGGAGGACGGCGGGTCGTGGACCAGCTCCGTGGCGCTGCGCGAGGCCACGGCCGATGCCGGGCGCATCGGCCTGGCGTGCATCCCGCGGCTGTCGGGAATCGGCGCGCCAGTATCGCACCTGGCGATCGAGGTGGACGCCGGCGGCCCGGCGGATGCCGGGCAGATGACGCTGGTGGCGCGCCCCGATGACGAGCGGCGCAGGCGCGCGGCCGCTGCGCTCGACCAGGTGCGCGCCGCCGAGGGCGACGCCACGGTGATGAGGCTGGTGGAGATCGAGCCCTGGAGCAGGCTCCCGGAGCGCCGATGGGCACTCGGTCCATACGAGGCCTAGGCGGCCCGGAGCCCGCCCGCGTGATCGCCTCGCCCGGGGGGGCGCCGCATGCCGTGATCACGGGCGGCAGGCGTCGCCTCGTGGTGGCCGTGCGCGACTCCTGGCGCGTGCAGGACCGCTGGTGGACCGACGACCCGGTGGACCGCGCGTACTTCGACGTGGTCATCGAGCCGGGCCGGGTGGCCCTGGTGTACCGCGAGGCGTCGGGTGACTGGTTCATGCATGGCTAGCCCGCCCTACGTGGAGCTGCACGCCCACTCGGCGTTCAGCTTCCTCGACGGCGCGTCGCTGCCCGCCGAGATGGCCGAGCGTGCCGCCCACCTGGGCCACGGGGCGCTGGCCCTCACCGACCACGACGGCCTCTGCGGATCGCTGGAGTTCGCCCACGCCGCCGCGGCAGCGGGAGTGCGCCCCATCACCGGAGCCGAGCTGACGGTGACGGTGACCGCGGCGGTGGCAGCGGCAGCGGGAGCGGGAGCGGGAGCGGATCCCTACCCCGGTGTCAGGCACTTAACCGACAGTGCCAGACACCTGGACCCGCTGCACCTTGCCCCGCTGGCCATCAGGCACCTGACCCTGCTGGCAATGGATGCGCGGGGGTACGCCAACCTCTGCCGGCTCATCACCATGGCCCATGCGCACACGCGCGATGCGCCCGACCGGCGGGCCGGTGATCCCCTGCTGCCGCTGGACGCCCTCGACGCGCACGGCGAGGGGCTCGCGTGCCTGTCGGGGTGCGCGCGCCACGGGCTGGTGGCGGCACCGCTCGCGGCGGGCAGGCGCGCCGAGGCCGAGGCCATGCTCAGGCGGCTGGTGGGAATCTTCGGGCCCGACCGCACCTGGGTGGAGATCCAGCGCCCGGGGCTTCGCGGCGACCTGGCGCTGGCCCGGGGGCTGGAGCAGCTGGCCGACCACGTGGGCGTGCCCGCGGTGGCCACCGGCGACGTGCACGCCCACGTGCCGCGCCGGGCGTTCCTGCAGGACGCCCTCGTGGCCGTGCGGCACCGGCTCACCCTCGACGCATCGGAGGAGATGCGCCGCGGCAACCGACAGGCGGTGCTGGTGCCACCCGACGAGATGGCCCGCCGCCTGCGCGATCACCCCGCGGCGGTGGCCGAGACCCTGCGCCTGGCCGAGATGATCGGGTTCGACCTCACCCGCGACATGGGCTACCGCTTCCCCGACTTCGCATCGGGGCACCCCGGCGAGGACGCCGACGGCGCGCTGGCGCGCATCTGCGCGGCCGAGGCCCGTCGCCGCTACCCCGACGGCCCGCAGCGGCACGAGGCCCTGGCGCGGCTCGACGAGGAACTCGGGCTCATCCGCTATCACGGCCTCTCGGGGTTCTTCCTGCTGCACCGGGACATCCTCGAGATCGCCCGCGAGGTGGCCCTGCGGGTGCGCCCCGAGGGGTCGGCCCGCCGCGCCCTTCCGCCGGGCCGTGGGCGCGGGTCATCCGTGGGATCCATCGTCTGCTACCTCACCGGGCTCTCGCACATCGACCCCATCGAGAGCGGGCTGTTCCTCGGGCGCTTCCTCAACCGGGACATCCGATCGGTGCCCGACATCGACCTGGACTTCCCCCGCGATGTGCGCGCGGGCCTCATCGAGGAGGTCGTGCGCCGCTACGGGTCGGACCACGCGGCGCTGGTGGCGGCATTCCCCACCTTCCGCGCCCGCATGGCGATACGCGAGATCGGCGGCGCCCTGGCCCTTCCCCCCGCCGACATCGAGCGCCTCTCGCGCCTGGCCGACGGCTGGTCGTCGGCCGAGGCCGTGGAGGACGAGATACGGCGCATGCCGGGGGGCGAGGATCGCCTGCGCTCACGCCGGTGGCGGGCGCTGGCCATGCTGGCCAAGGAGGCCGCCGGGCTGCCCCGCCACCTCTCGCAACACCCGGGCGGAATGATCGTGAGCGCCACGCCACTGGTGGAGCTGGTGCCCGTGGTGCCCGCGGCGTTCCCCGGCCGGCAGATCTGCCAATGGGACAAGGACTCCTGCGCGGACGCCGGCTTCGTGAAGATCGACCTGCTCGGGCTGGGGATGCTGAGCGCCGTGGAGGACTGCCTCGACCTCATCGCCCGCGAGCACGGCAGCGCGCCCGACCTCTCGCGCATCGGGTTCGACGACCCCGCGGTGTACGCGGAGATCCAGGATGCCGACACCGTGGGCGTGTTCCAGATCGAGAGCCGCGCGCAGATGCAGAGCCTGCTGCAGACCCGGCCCGAGAACCTCGACGACCTCACGGTGCAGGTGGCGCTCATCCGCCCGGGCCCGGTGAGCGGCGGGGCGGTGCACCCCTACGTGCGCCACCGCCGCGCGCGGCGCCACGACCCGGCGTTCCGGCCGCCGTACGACCACCCCCTGCTGGAGCCCGTGCTCGAGGAGACCCTGGGCGTGGTGGTATTCCAGGAGCAGGTGCTGGAGGTGTCGATGGCGCTCGCGGGGTTCAGTGCCGGCGAGGCCGAGGACCTGCGCCGCGCCATGAGCCGCAAGCGCAGCCGCGACGCCATGCTGCGCATGTGGCAGCGCTTCCTCACCGGGGCGCGCGAGCGGGGCGTGCCCGACGAGGTCACCCGCACGGTGTTCACCAAGCTCATCGGGTTCTCCAACTTCGGGTTCCCCAAGGCGCATTCGGCCGCCTTCGCCGTGCTGGCCTATCAGAGCGCGTGGCTGAGGAGGCACCACCCCGCGGAGTTCCTGGCCGCGCTCATCAACGCCCAGCCCATGGGCTTCTACCCCCCGGCCAGCCTGGTGAGGGACGCCGGCAGGCGCGGGGTGCGCACCCTGCGCGCGTGCATCCGGCGCTCAGGCGTGCAGTGCACCGTCGATGCCGGCCGGGTGCGACTGGGCCTCGGAATGGTGCGCGGGCTGGGGGACGGCGGCGCAGCGCGCCTGGTGGCCGAGCGCGATGCCCGCGGGCACTTCACGGGCGCGGCCGACCTGGTGGCGCGCACCGGCCTTCGCCCCGAGCAGGTGGCGTGGCTCGCGCGCGCCGGCGCGCTGGACGCCTTCGGGGTTCCCGAGCGCGAGCTGCTGTGGCAGGCCGGCACCCTCGCCCGCCCGCGGCGGGTGGCCGGCGGGGCGGGCGAGCAGCTGCCCCTGCCCATCGAGCCGGCCATGGCCCCGGCGCTGCCCGAGCCCGACCGCATCGATCGGGTCATCGCCGAGTACGAGGCCACGGGGGTGTCCACCGGATGGCACCTGATGACCCTCGTGCGGCCCGCGCTGCCCGCGGGAACCCTCACCGCCCAGGCCCTGCGCGAGGCCCGGCACGGCCGCGAGGTGACCGTGGCCGGCATGGTGGTGGCCCGCCAGCGCCCCGCCACCGCCGGGGGCATCGTGTTCCTGCTGCTCGAGGACGAGACCGGGCCCGTGAACGTGATCGTGCGCCCCGACCTCTACGAGCAGCACCGCGCGCTGGTGCGGGCTGACCCCCTGCTCATCATCACGGGGCGCCTCGAGCGCCGTGAGCGCGTGGTGAACGTGCTGGCCCGGCACATCGAGGCCGCGCGGCTGCCGGCCCGCGAACCCATCCCCCTCGAGCAGCCCGACGACGCCCGCGTGCGGGGTGCCGTGCCCGCCGCCCAGAACTTCGCGCAGGGGCGACGGTGATGCGCGTCGCTCGCTGAGAGGGGCATCAGCCCGGCCCGCTCACCAGCCCGGACACCAGCCGCTGCACCCCGGCGCGCACGCGCGCGACCGCCGCCTCCACCCGATCGTGGCGCGAGCCGGAGAGGTCGTCCATGGCCAAGGCCCGCCCGAAGGCCACGCGCACAGGGCCATGCGCTACGGGGAGTCCGGCGCGCATCACACGATGGCTTCCCCAGATGGCGGTCGGCAGCACATCAATGCCGGGGGTGAGCGCCAGCCATCCCGCGCCCGGGGCGAATGGCTGCACCCGGGCCGAATAGCCGGGCACCCCCTCGGGGTAGATCACCACGATGCCCCCCTGCTGCATCACCCGGCGCGCGTGCCTGAGGGAGGAGAGCTCGGTGCCGTCGGTGCGCACCGGCTCGAGCCCCAGGCGCAGCAGCAGCCCGCGCACCAACGGCGAGGAATCGTGATGCCGCGCCGTCACCAGGTGCTGCACCATGCGCGGTGGGGCGGGCAGCGCCGCCCCCACGTACATGCCATCCGGATCGGCCAGGTGGTTGCACACCACCAGGCAGCCACGGGCTTTCGGGACATTCCCCCGCCCCGCCACCGCGAAGCCATTCAGCGCCCGTGCCCAGGCCGTGACCGCCGCATGCCCCGCGCGGTAGAGGGGCGCCCACGGCTCGGCGTGGCGCAGCGGACGCGCCATCGTCAGGCGAGCGACTCCACGACCATCGCCACGCCCTGCCCGCCGCCCACGCACAGGGCTGCGACGCCGATGCGCGCCTCGCGGTGCGCCATCTCGTGCAGCAGGGTCACCAGGATTCGCGCACCGGACGCGCCCACGGGGTGCCCCAGCGCGATGGCGCCGCCGTTCACATTGAGGACCTCCCGGCCGATGCCGAGCTCGCGCTGCACCGCCATGGCCTGCGCGGCGAAGGCCTCATTCACCTCGAACAGCTCGACCCGGTCGATGCCGATGCCCGCGCGGTCCAGCGCCTTCCTCACGGCCTCGACGGGCGCGAATCCCATGATCTCGGGCGCGATGCCCGTCCAGGCGTACCCCAGGATGCGCGCCATGGGCTGCACGCCCATCGCCGCGGCGCGGTCCTCGGCCAGCACCACCATGGCGGCGGCCCCGTCGTTGATACCCGATGCGTTCCCGGCGGTGACGGTGCCTCCCTCGCGGAATGCCGGGCGCAGGCCCGCGAGGTCATCCGTCGTGGTTCCCGGGCGCGGGTGCTCATCGTGCTCCACCAGCACGGGGTCGCCGCGGCGCTGCGGCACCGGCACGGGCACCACCTGCGTGCGGAAGTGATCGCGCTCCATCGCCAGCGCGGCCAGGCGCTGGCTCTCGGCGGCGAAGGCGTCCTGGTCCTCGCGGCTCACGCCGAAGCGCTCGGCCACCACCTCGGCCGTCGCGCCCATGTGCTGGTCGGTGAGCGCGCACCACAGGCCATCGGCCATGAGGGTGTCGCGCAGCGGGACGTCGCCGAGTCGCTGGCCCTCGCGCACGTACGCCACGTGCGGCGCGCGGCTCATGCTCTCCATGCCGCCGGCCACCACCACCTCGGCGTCGCCGGCGCGGATCTCCTGCGCCGCCATGCCCACGGCACGCAGGCCCGACCCGCACAACTGGTTGATGGTGGTGGCGGGAACGGTATCGGGGATTCCCGCGGCCATCGCCGCCTGGCGCGCGGGCCCCTGCCCCAGCCCCGCCTGCAGGATGCACCCCATCAGCACGTCGTCCACGTGGTCGGCGGGCACGCCCGCCCGGGCGAGCGAATCGCGAATGGCGATGGCGCCTAGCTCGGTGGCCGGCACCGACGCGAGCGCGCCCATGAATGCGCCGATGGGCGTCCGGACCGCCCCGGCGATGACGGGCGTGCTCACCCCGTCAGGCGGTGAATGACTTGCCGCATCCGCACGACCCCGTGGAGTTGGGGTTGTTGATGCGGAAGCCCGCGCCCTGGAAGCCCTCTTCGTAGTCGAACTCCGACCCGAGGAGGTACGGCACGCTCATGCGGTCGATGATCACGCGCACGCCGTGCTGCTCCACGACCTCGTCGCCGTCACCCGGCTTGTCGAAGGTCATCGCGTACTCGAACCCCGAGCAGCCCCCCGGCACGACCTTCACGCGAAGGCCCGAGCCCGGCTCGGCCTCTTTGGCGATGAGTTCCTTGAGCTTGTCCCCGGCGACGGGTGTGAGCGTGATCATCAAGCGTCCTCCGCTGTCGTGCTCGACGCCGTCATTCTAGCCGCTCCCCACCACGCTCCACTCCGAGCGCGTCGCATGGCCCGCGCGGTCGCGCACCAGCACGCTCACGGCCAGGGTGCCCGCGGGCAGCGCCGACTGGCGCACCTGCAGCGTGAAGGGCGTGATGCGCGCCCTGCGCGTGATGTCCACGCCATTCACCGTGACGGTGGTGCGCGAGGGGTCGATGCCGGTGCCGCCGCGCTCGTCCGCGTAGCGCACCGACAGCACGCCGCGCACCACATCACCGCTGGCGGGGCTGCGACGCACTACGCGCGGCGCGCGATCGGGCGTGCGCGCGGTGCCAGGCGCCACCGGCAGAAGGCCGCGCGAGAATGCCAGCGCCGCCACGGCCGTGGAGAACAGCGACGCACCGCTGGCCGGGGTGGCTCGCACTCCGCCGTCGTCCTGCTGGAACCGCTGCAGCGCCGCCACGGGGCTGCCGCCCTTGCCCCAGGGCCCTGCGCCCGGGCGCTCCCCGAGCGACCGGATGGCCATGATGGCCCACGCCGTGGGCACGGGCGCGCGCGCGAACGTGCCGTCGGGGTCGCGCAATGCCAGCAAGCGGGCCCGCGCACCGACCAGTACGGGGTCGCCCACCGGCATGCGCGCGGCGCGAAGCGCCTGTATCGCCGTGGCAGTGGCCACCGCATCAGATGCCCCCGCACCCGCCGTGGCGGCCCATCCCCCATCGGGCAGGCGCTGCGCCGCGAGCGCCGCCACGGCGGCCGTCAGCGCCGGGTCCCCCGCACTCCGGCCCACGGCCCTCAGGGCCAGGATTCCCCAGGCGGTGGCGATGGGGCCGCCCGGGAACGATCCATCGGCCGACTGCTGCGCCCCCACCCGGGCGGCCAGGTCGGCATCCACGAGCCCCGCCGCCCTTCGCGCCACCGCGAGGCGCAGCAGGTCGCCCGTGGCGTCCATGGGAAGCGCACCCACCGCCGACGCCAGGGTGGCCGTACCGCGCGTCCACGCCACGGGCGCCTCCGCTGCCCCGGCCGCGGCGATGGCGGTCCATGCGGTATCGGCCGCGCGGCCGGCCTCGGGGCCCACGGCCCCGGTCGAGGGGTCCTGCCGTGCGGAGAGGTAGTCGAGCGCGCGCTCCAGCGGTGACGCCACGGCCCCGCCCGCGAGCGCGCCGAATGATCCAACGACACCAAGGGTCATCATCACGACGCGCGTGCGTGCCGCGCCGCGCGCGCGGTGCCCGTCACCCTGTCGCCCCCGCGGGCCGGTGTCACCGTCTCGCACGAGCTCAGGCGGCCTCATGCTGAATCCCTGCGATCGCGCAGCAGCTCACCGAAGCGCGTGGCGCTCCGCAGCGCGAAGTCGCCGTGGTTGTTGTTGAACACCACCGCGACCTCCTGCGCCCGCTCAGCCATGTCGATGACCGGGCCGATCCACTCGCCGAGCTCCTCATCGGAGTACTGCCAGTCGAAGCGCTCGGCCACGGTGCGACTGCCCTGCCAGGTGGCGGCGTTGCGCCCGTGCAGCCGCACGTACGCGAGCTCCGGGCAGGTGACCTCCACCACCGGGGGCATGGCGCTGTCGGCGTCCACGCGCGGGGCGTCCACGCACACCCATGCGGCATCGCGCTCGGCGAGCATGTCCACGCTGGCCTCGCGCTCGGCCGGTGCCACCCACGACACGTTGCGGAACTCCACGGAGGTGCGCAGCGGCTGGATGCGCTCGATGATGCGGCCGATCTCGGCCCGGGCGTCGGGGCTGGCGGCCACGTGCGGTGGCAGCTGCAGCAATATCGATCCCAGCTTGTCGCCGAGCGGCGCGACGGTCTCCACCAGGGCGTCGATCACGGCGTCGCGAAGCTCGCGCGACGGCCTGCGGATGCGCCCGCGCCGGTCGGCCTCGTAGGGCAGTTCGCGAAGGGGCTCCGGCAGGCGCGCGGGGTCGCTCGCGTGCCCGGAGATCACCTGATGCGCCTTCACGTGGAACCGGAAGCCGTCGGGCGTGCGGTCGGCCCAGGCCTCCACCGTTCCCCGGCGCGGGATCGCGTAGAAGGTGGCGTTCACCTCCACCATCGGGAAGTGCTCGGCGTAGTAGCGCAGCCGGCCCGCGGCGTCGTTCTTCACCGCATCGGGGTACCACCCCGCCTTGATGAACTCGGGGTCCGTCCACGAGGCGGTGCCCACCCTCACCCTGTCCACGGCGTCGGCCACGCGTCAATCATGCCGCAGCGCCCGGCGCGCGCCGCGCGCGCGGGTTACGCGCACCGGCGCGGGCGCATCGCATCACGAGCGCCCACGGTCGGCCCCGACTACGCGTCGCGGCGGCGGAGCTCCTCGTCCAGGCGCGCGGCGTCCTCGGGCGTGATCTCCGGGGCCGACTCCACGTTGCGGCGCCGTGCCCATGCCCGCGTGACGAAGGGGATGGCCGCGAGGCCCCCCACCACCAGGACGATGGGCACGATCCATGCCACCAGGTCGAAGCCCGACTTCGGCGGGGTGGCCAGCACCCCGCGCCCGAACTCCACCACCAGCGCGTCGATGATCTCCTGCTTGTCGTCGCCCTTCGCGATGCGATCGGCGATGAAGATCTTCATGCGGTCGGCCGCCGGCGAGTTAGACACGTCGAGCGGGGTGTTGCACGTAGGGCAGCGCACCTCGCGCGCCACCTCGTTGACGGTGAGCGACAACGCGGGCACCGCCATGGCCAGCGCGGCCAGCAGCACGGCGAGCGCGGCGGTGAGGCGGCGTGCCATCACTTCTCTGCCAGCACCTGGTTGAGGGGGCCCTGCAGCTGCGCGGTGCTGCTCACCGGACCTGCCACGTGCAGTGCGATGCGCCCCTGCCGGTCGATGATGTAGGTCTCGGGCACGCCCGTGGCCTCAAGGGTGCTCTTGGCGTCATCGGTGCCGTCGCGCAGCGACGGATAGGTGAGCCCGTACTCGCGGATGAATGCCAGGGCGTCGGATGAGAGGTCCTGGATGTCCACGCCCAGCACCACCACGCCGCGGTCGCGGTTGGCCTTCCACAGCTGCTCGAGCACCGGCGACTCCTCCTTGCAGGGGTCGCACCATGATGCCCACAGGTTGAGCACCACCACCTTGCCCTTGAGGTCAGCGAGCGAGGCGTCCGTGCCGACGGGCGGCAGCCCCGGCCCGGACACCAGCACGGGCAGCGTGAGTGCGGGCGCCGGCGGGCGCGATCCGGTCTCGAGCGCATCGTCGATGGTGGTGGACGTGCCGCGGTTCACGAGGCCCACCACCAGCAGCACGATGATGAGCGCCGCCACGACGGCGCCCACGATGAGCCCGATCAGCCGGCGGCGGTCGCCCCCGGCATCGTCGGGATCAGCCGTAGGGGGCATACGCCGTGCTGGCCGTGCCGAGGAGCGACGTGCCCAGCGCCACCTGCAGCTGGCCGCGCACGCGCCTGCTGCCGGGAAGGGCGGCCCACGAGGCGCCCGACTTGCGGTACACCGATCGCCCTCCCGGGTACCGCAGCACCACCCGACGGGTGTTCACCCGCGTGGTGGCGCCCACCAGCAACGCGGCACCCGCGCGGGAATAACGGGCCGGACCCCCGGCCGCCACGGCCGCGCGCGCCGGGGAGACCCCCGAGATGCGCACCGCGTTGGGCTCCGAGCCGAGCGAGAAGGTGCCATCCGGCGCCCTGAGCCCCTCGTAGGTGCCGCCCGTGCGGATGTCGGAATCGAAGATGAGGTCGCCGTCGGCGTTGGATCCGTCAACCGGGATGTCGGTGATGCGCAGGCCGGATGCATCGCCCAGCCGCACGCCTGCCCCGGTGTTGCCCGTGACCGTGGATGAGGCCAGGGTGGCGCGCAGCGTGCCGCCCGAGAGCAGCACGCCGTCCTTGCCGCTGCCCGTGACGGTCATGCCGCTGAACGACACGTCGCTGTTGCCGGCGTCGTCGCTTGCGATGCCGTAGCTCTTCGCGCCGGTGATGGTGACCCCGCTCGCGGTGAGCGCGCGGACGTCGTCGGCCAGCCGCAGGCCGTCGCGGCCCGCCCCGGTGACCGACCCCCCGGTGAGCGTGACCGGCTGGCGGCTGGCCAGCATGGTGAGGCGGATGCCATCGCGCGCAGGCGAGGTGATCACCGGCGACGTGATGCTGAGGCCCTTGCCGCCGGTGACGCTGATGCCGTCCACGCCCGGGCGATCGATGGTGAGCGAGGCGAGCGACACCCCGCCCTCGCTGTTTCGCAGCGTCACGTTCACGCCGGTGCGGGATGGCGCCGTGCAGGTGAAGCCGGTCACCGACACCGCTCCGCGTGAGATGTCGATGCACCCTCCGCCGGTGTCGTCGCGCACGCCCACGCCGCTGATCACCACGGCTGCACCGGCGTCGGGGCCGATCGCGAGGTTCGGTGACTTCACGGAGAAGTCGCCATAGGTGCCGGCACCCGCCACCACGCTCCACGGGCGTGACTCCGGCGCACGCGCGGTGAGTACCGAGGCCACGGCGTCCTGCACGGCGTCGGTGCCGGTGAACGGCGTGCCCACCACCGCGCCGTTCTCATCGCGCACCTCCACCGTGCCCGGCGCCACGCCGAGGGCGACGGGGACGAAGGCGATGAGGAGGGCCGGGATCGCCAGTCCGGCACCGCGGATCACGTATCGGACCTCGTGCCGAGCAGGGCGTGCACGGCGGCGGCCGGGTCGTCCTCGCGCATGAGGGCCTCGCCCACGAGGATGGCGTCCACGCCGGCGTCCTCCAGGCGCTGCACGTCGGCGTTCGAGGTGATGCCCGACTCGGCCACCACGATCGTGCCCGCGGGGGCGTCCGCCAGCAGCCGCAGGGCGGTGTCGGGGTCCACGTCGAGTGTCTGAAGGTTGCGGTTGTTCACGCCGATGATCTCCGCGCCGCATTCGAGCGCCGTTTCCATCTCGTCCTCGTCGTGTACCTCTACCAAGCAGTCGAGCCCGATCTCGCCGGCCTGGTCCTGCAGCGACGTCAGATCAGCGGGGTTGAGCGCGGCCACGATGAGCAGCACGGCATTGGCCCCGGCCAGGCGGGCCTCGGCCAGCTGGTAGGGATCGACGATGAAGTCCTTGCGCAGCAGGGGCAGATCGCATGCCGCGCGGGCCTCCACGAGGTCGTCGAGCGAGCCGCCGAACCAGTGCGGCTCGGTGAGCACCGAGCAGGCCGATGCGCCGGCCGACTCATACGCACGGACGATGTCGGTGACGGTGGCGTCGGGGCGGATGGGACCCTTCGACGGGCTGGCACGCTTCATCTCGGCGATGAGCGAGATGCCCTCCTGCACCAGCCCCTCCGAGAAGGGGCGGCTGCGCGGGGCCGGCTCGAGGCGATCCTGCAGGGCCTCCAGCGGCACCAACTCGCGCCGCGCGGCCACGTCGGCCCGGGTGCGCTCCACGACCTCCTCGAGGAAATTGCTCACGTGGCGGCCTCCCCTGCCGGTGCCAGTGCGTTCGTGAGGGCGGCGAAGCGGTCGAGCACGTCGAGCGCGGCGCCTGAGGTGACGGCGTCCTCTGCCATGCCCATGCCCTTCTCCAGCGAGTGCGCAAGGCCTGCCATCCACACGGCGGCGCCGGCGTTGAGCACCAGGATGTCGCGCACCGCGCCGGGCTCGCCGCCGATCGCCCTGCGCAGCGCCGCGGCGTTCGCGGCGGGGTCGCCGCCATCCAGCGCGCCGTCGGCGGGCGCGGCGATCCCCAGGGCACGCGGGTCGATCTGCAGGCTGCTGAAGCCGTCGTGATCCCACAGCACGGCGTCGGTCACGGCCACCGTGCTGATCTC
>JBJTJN010000043.1:0-9816 GCA_046095485.1 Actinomycetota bacterium | reverse complement strand
CGGCAGGCGGTCCACGAGGGCGCGCACCATCTCGAACGAGAGGCTGCCCGATCCGATGATCACCGATGAGCGGAACTCGATGGCGGGCACCGAGCCCGACCGCAGGATGCGCCCGACCTCCTGCCGGCTCTCGAGGTGCTTCGACATGTGCTTGCCCCGCCCCAGCGCGCCCAGGTACACGATGCGCTTCACCCCGGCGCGCTCGGCAGCCGCCACGAAGTTGCGGGCCGACTCGCGCTCGGCGCGGTGGTAGTTGCCCGCCGCGCCCATCGAGTGCACGAGGAAGTACGCCACCTCAACGCCTGCCATGGCCTCGTCGAGCCCCTCGCCGCTGGTCAGGTCGCCCTTCACGATGCGCGTGGTGGGCAGGCACCGCGCTTCGAGGTTGTCGGGGGTGCGCGCCAGACAGGTGATGTCATCGCCGCGCTCCTCGAGACGGTGCAGCAGCCTGCCGCCCACGTAGCCGGTGGCGCCGGTGACGAGCACGCGCCGGCTCATGCCGCCGCCTCCAACTGCGCCGCATGGCGGGCATCGGCGTCCTTGTAGCGGGCGATGGCCTCGTGGCGGCGGATCGCGTGATCCACCACCGGGGCCGGGTAGTCGCGGCCTATCACGCAGCCTGCCTCCTCCTGGGTTGCCTCATCCATGCGCCAGGGCTCATGGATGAAGCGATCGGGAACATTCTCGAGCTCGGGAATCCAGCGGCGCACGTAGGCGCCGGTCGGGTCGAATCGCTTGGCCTGCAGCACGGGGTTGAACACGCGGAAGTACGGGGCCGCGTCGGTGCCCGTGCCGGCGGTCCACTGCCAGCCCCCGTTGTTGTTGGCCGGGTCGCCGTCCACGAGGCGGCGCATGAACTCGGCCTCGCCGTGGCGCCAGTCCACGAGCAGGTCCTTCACCAGCACGCTCGCGGCCACCATGCGCGCGCGGTTGTGCATCCAGCCGGTGGCGCGCATCTGGCGCATGCCGGCGTCGCACAGCGGGAACCCCGTGCGCCCCTCGCGCCAGGCGGCCAGCAGCGCAGGATCGTCGTCCCACTCCATGGCCCGGTAGGCGGGCTTCAGCGCGCCATCGGCCACCTCGGGGTGGCGGGCCATGTGATGCGCGTAGAAGTCGCGCCACGCGAGCTGGCGCCAGAACGGCACGCGCGTGGCCTTCAGGCGCGTCTCGGCCCCGAGGGCGCGACCCACCTGCGACGGCGAGATCACTCCCATGCGCAGGTCGGCCGAGAGGTGCGAGGTGCCGTCGTCGGCGAGCATGTCCCGTGCGTCGCCGTAGCGGTCCACGGCCCCGCTGCGGATGAACTCCTCCAGCCGGGCCCGGGCCGCGTCGGGACCCGCCGCCAGCGGCGGATCGCCGTCGGGCAGCATGCGGAGCCCCTCCGAGGCCAGCGCGGGGCCAGACAGCGCCTCGGGGGGTGCGATGCGGGCGTCCACGGGCACCTGGTCCCAGGCCTTCCAGAACGGAGTGAACACCAGGTAGCCCTCGCCCTTCGAGCCCGCGAGGTCCTCAGGCTCCACCCGCCAGGGGCCGCCAATCGCCTGCAGCGCCATGCCGCTGGCGCCGAGCGCGTCGGCCACGGCGGCGTCGCGGCGACGCGAATAGGGGGTGACATCCGCGGTGACCATCACGAGGTCGGCGTGGGCCTCGCGGGCGACGGCCGGCACCACGTCGGCGGGGTCACCCGCGCGCACCACCAGGCGGATGCCCCGGTCGCCCAGCGCGGCGTCGAGGGCCTCGAGGCAGGCGCGGAGGAACCTCAGCCGCATCGGCGCGCGGTGGTGCGGGGCGCCGAGCAGCGCCGGGTCGGCCACCCACAGGGCCACCACCTCACCGCGCGCGGCGGCGGCCGCGAGGGCGGGGTGGTCGTCCACGCGCAGGTCGCGGCGAAACCACATCACGGTGGTCGCGTTGGCGCTCATGAGGGGGATTGTGACGCGCGACGCCGCCCGAGTGGCGGAGAACGGCGCTGCGGGAAACCCGCAACGTGTCGCAGACATTCCCTGATGCCGGCGCGCTCGGCCCGGGTGTACCTTCGAAGGGCGGTACGCACGCTGGCATCCGGGGTGGGACCGGTCCTCCATGGCGCTGATTCGGGGGAACGGCCGCGGGGCATCTGCCCCGCATGGGATGGACCGCCGCCCCGGTGTCAGTCCGTGCTGTGAGGGTCCCCCATGCGCACGCTCATCTCCACGAGCCGGGCGTCGGGCATGCGCGCGGCAAGGAGGATCTCCTTGGCCAGCCTGCCGCCATCCCGCGCGGCCTCCGCCATGGCCTGCGCCACCTCGATGGCGAACTCGGCCTCGATTCGCCGCGTGAGAGGGTCCACCAGCACGCGCCCCCGAGGGCGGGTGCCGGGTATCGCCCGCGCCGCCCCCTCGATGCGCTCCATCGCGGCCCCGTCGAGGTCGTCGGGGTTCACCGCCATGAAGCGGATCACGTACTCGTTCACGCCCCAAGCGTAGGGATGACCCCGGCCCACTCCGCGGCCCACGCGCCGAGCCCCGTGGCGTCGGCCACGGCGTCGAGCCCGTCCAGCGCGGCGACGCGCTGGTCGTCGGGCACCTGCGCCCGGGCCAGCCAGATCCATCCGCCCGCGGGCAGCGGACGCACCGCTCCCACCGCGTGCAGCGGCGACGGCGCGCCCATGGCCACGTGGGCGTCGTGCAGGCGCGGGTGGGCGCCCAGCACCAACACCAGGGCGCCGTCGGCATCCAGCAGGTGGGGTCCGGCTCCATCGGTGAGCAGCACGGGCAGGGCCACCTCGGCGAGTGCCAGGGGCTGATCCGGCGCCGGCACCGATGGCATCCAGGCGGCTGCGCGCTCGGCCTCGGGACGCGTGAGCCCGGGCAGCAACTGCACGCCGCCTACGCGCAGCGCGTGACGGCGCGTGGGGTCGCCCCCGCCGAGCGGGGCATCGGGCGCGCGGATCACCTCGATTCGTGCCACGCTCTGAGCATATGCGCGCGATGGTGTTGACGGCGAACTCGAGCATCCACACCAAGCCCCTGCGGTTCGCGGCCTTCCCCGACCCCGAGCCGGGCCCCGGCGAGGTGCTGATCAGGGTGGGCGCGTGCGCGGCGTGCCGCACCGACCTGCAGATCTGCGAGGGCGACGTGAGGCCGCGGATGCTGCCGGTGATCCCCGGGCACCAGGTGGCCGGTCGCATCGAGGCGGTCGGGCCGGGGGTGGACGACTGGGCGGAGGGCGATCGCGCGGGGCTCACGTGGCTGGCGGGCACCTGCGGCGAGTGCGCGTTCTGCCTGTCGGGGCGCGAGAACCTCTGCGAGCAGGCCACGTTCACCGGATGGGACCGCCATGGCGGCTTCGCGGAGCTGGTGTCCGCGCGCGCCGACGTGGTGGTGCCCCTGCCCGAGGGGCCTGCCGACCGCGATCTCGCCCCGCTCCTGTGCGGCGGCGTCATCGGGTTCCGGGCGCTGCGGGTGGCCGGAATATCGCCGGGCGCGCGCGTGGGGCTGTTCGGCTTCGGCGCGAGCGCCCTGCAGGCCATCCAGGTGGCCCGGCACATGGGATGCCGCATCGCCGTGGCCACGCGATCGGATGCCGAGCGGGCACGGGCGCTGTCGCTGGGCGCCGAGTGGGCGGGCGGGTACGACGAGCCGCCGCCGGTCCCGCTCGACCTCGTGGTCACGTTCGCGCCCTCGGGCGACGTGGTGGCGCATGCCGTGCGCGCGCTCGACCGCGGCGGCACCGTGGCCATCAACGCCATCCACCTCGACCGCCTGCCCGAGATGGATTACTCCGACCTCTGGTGGGAGCGCTCCATCCGCTCGGTGGCGAACGTCACGCGGCAGGACGCCCGCGACTACCTGGATCTCGCCGCGGCGATACCCGTGGTGACCGCCGTGGAGGAACACGCCCTGCCCGATGCCAACCGCGCACTGCAGCGCATCGCCACCGGCGAGGTGGAGGGCGCCGCGGTGATCATCCCCTAGCGGCCAGGGGCCCCGGGGCGCCACCGCGGCGCCTGCTGATCACCCGAAGCCGTCGGTGAGGTGGTTCACCGCCCCGGTGAGCGCCTTCTTCAGCGCGTTGCCGATATCCGGCGCCCAACCCTTCGCCGCCACGGCCACCGCGGCCACCAGAAGCGTCACCATCACCACCATTCCAACGTACTCCACCGTGCCCTGTCCGCGGACATCGCGTGCCCGCCACCAGGCGTGCACCGCCCACGCATGCACGCGCGCCGAAAGCACATCCATCACGTCGAACCCCCTTGTTCCAATGGTTTTCACCCGCCCAGCAACTTCCCGAGCACCTCTCCCGCACCGCGGGCGAACTTCGCGATGAGCCAGTCGGCGCCGAGGCCGCCCAGGTCGCGTGAGATGCCCAGGAACGACTCGCGGAACGGCCGGTCGCCGACGCCCGACAGCGCCCGCACGATGTTGGCCACGCGATCAGCGGTGCTCGTGACCGGCGGACGCGACAGCCGGTCGATGGCCCCCTCGACCGTCTTGACCGGGTCCTTCACCAGGTCCTCTGCCCGCAC
Source organism: Actinomycetota bacterium (assembly GCA_046095485.1). Taxonomy (GTDB): domain Bacteria; phylum Actinomycetota; class Thermoleophilia; order Miltoncostaeales; family Miltoncostaeaceae; genus SYFI01. Next base: position 5,306 of record JBJTJN010000043.1, on the reverse strand, counting down.
GCCGATCTGCTCGAGGAACCCCTTGCCCGCCTCGATCTGCCCGTCCACGTTGAGCGCGCCCCACCAGAGCACGCCGTCCCAGATGCGCCGCACCACGCTGCGCTCGCCGCGGGCAGGGGCCCCGGCTGCCCCATCGCCCGCCGCGCCGGTCATGGCATCGGCCGCGCGCTCCATGGCACGCGCCATGCCGCGCATGCCCACCGGCAGCGCCGACCCACTGCCTACGGCGCCCCCGCCCCGGTTCACGGCGCCCGCCACGGCGGCACGGGCATCGGCACCGCCAGCGGTGCCCGCCGGCGCCCCGCCCACGGGGGGCGCTCCGGTGGCGAGTCCGCCGAACAGCGGGGCCGCCACGCGCTCGATCACCGGCGGCGGGGCGTCGGGCGGCTGGAAGCCCCGCACGGCCCAGGTGCCGAGCGCCCCGAACATGAGGGCGACCACCAGCACCAGCCCGACGTGCTCGAGCGTCGCCTGCCCCGATGACCACCGCGTATCCGCCGTGCCGACCATGCCGCGACGCTATGGCCGCCCGACGCACCCGTGTGTGCCGCCTCGTGACGGCTGGCGCGCCTGCCTGCCACAACCGGCGGTTGTACGCTGGAGGCATGTCCATCATCCGGTCGGTCACCAGCACCGCGGGCCGCGTGGCCCACGACATGCGCGGATCAGTGCACCGCGCGCGGCTCGAGGGCGAGAAGCGCGTGCTCGAGCGCCGGCACCGGCAGGCCCTCGCGGCGCTGGGCGCCCGCGCCTACGCGCTGGCCGAGGAGGGCGCGCTCACCGCCGAGGCGCTCGCCCCGGAAATCGCCGAGGTGGAGTCGCGCCTTGCCGAGGTGCGGGCCGCGCGTGCCGTGAAGGCCGACGAGGACACCGCCCACGACGCCATGGCCGCATTCCCCATGCTGGCGGACGATGCAGTCGTGGCGGCCGAGGATGACACCGCCTGATCGCCCGGTATCGGCGCCCCACCGTCGACACCGGGGCGCGAATTCCTCCCGGCGGGGGTATGATGTTTTCCCCGTCGAGGTGACGGGACCACGCGAGGAGCAGCTCGTGCGCACGGAGTCGGATCTCCAGCATCACCATCACTCGGATGCACCCGGTTGCCACCGGTGCGGGCTTCCCCTGCTCGAGTCGGCCACCTTCTGCCCGTACTGCGAGCGCTCCGTGCATGAGGGCCGCGTGCAGCGCATCATCCACTGGCGCCCCGCGCACGCAGGCGAGGTGCGACGTCCCGTGGTCACCGAGACGCGCCTCCTGGCGGCCGGCTTCGTGCTGTTCGCCATCGTCGCGGCGGCCAGCCTGGTCGCCGCGCTCGCGATCTAGCCACCGAGGGATTCCTTCCCCCGACCCACGCGCCGCGCGCGGGAGGACACCAGATGCCGCAGGACGCCGATGACGCCGACCTCCTCCACGTGGGGGACGAGGTGACCGGATCATTCCGGTGCGCCGAGTGCGACCTGCTGGTCACCTCGCCGGATGAGAACGACGGCGTGCTCGTGCTGCCCGCGTGCCCCCTGTGCCACTCCGAGAGCTGGAGGCGCGTCGGCTAGCGACGCGCGCGGGGCGGGCTAGGCGAAGAGCTCGTCCACGTCCATCACCGTCATGGTGTCGAACGTGGCGCTGCCCCGGGCGGAGAGCTCGGCGGCGATGTCCGCGGCGGCCATCTCATCCCTGGCCTCGATGACGCTCATGAAGTCGTAGTAGCCCAGCAGCGCCCACTGCTGCAGCACGCGGCCGCCGAGGTCCTCGATCTCGCGGTTCACCTCGAGCAGGCGCTCGGGCGTGTGGCGAAGGGTCAGCATGCCCTGCGGGCTGAGCGTCGCGAAGAGGATGAAGGTCTTCATGGCTGGGGCGAGTCTAGCCCGCGCGGCCGTCGAGCCACGCCCACGACGTCCCGCCCGGGGGATCACCGGGCAGCGGGTGCAGGATGCGCGCCATCACCTCGGCGCCGTCCACCAGCCGGGGGCCAGGCCTGCTGAAGAGCCCCGATGCGTCCACGGCGGCCACGCGCGCGGGGATGGGCGGCACGGCGTCGGCCAGGTCCATGACCTCCGCGAGCGAGAGCCCGCAGGGCATGAGCACCAACACGTCGGGGCGGGCGGCCACCACGTCATCCCAGGTGGCGCGGGCCGACCGGGCCCCGGCTGCCACCAGCACCTCCACGCCGCCCGCGGCGGCCACCTGGTCGGGCACCCAGTGCCCCGCCGACCACGGGGGGTCGATCCACTCCACGGCCGCTACGCGCACCGGCGGGCGACCCGCCACGCGTGCGCGCACGGCATCGAGCCGCGCGCGCAGCGATTCCACCAGGGCGCGGCCGGAGTCGGGCACGCCGGCCGCATCGGCCACCTCCTGCACCGACGCGATCACCTCATCGAGCCGGCCCGGCGCCAGCGACAGCACCTGCGCCGGTGGATCGATGTGCCGCACGGCCGCCAGCACGGCGCCCTCGGCCACCGCGCACACATCGCAGAGCGACTGGGTGATCACCAGGTCGGGCCGAAGGCGCGCGAGCAGGTGGGCATCCACGTCGTAGAGGGCCTCGCCCTGGCGGGCGGCATCGGTGACGGCGGCGTCCACCTGTGCCTGGGTCACCGCGGCCGCGGGCAGCCGGCTCGACGTCACGGCCGGCACATCCCCGATGCCCGGCGGGAAGTCGCATTCGTGGCTGCGCGCCACGAGCCGGTCGCGCAGGCCGAGGGCGCATACCGTTTCCGTCACCGAGGGCAGCAGCGATGCGATGCGCGATGCCATCAGGCCTCCCCCGTGCCCCTGCCGCGCCCGCGCCACGCCCACGTCACCACGGCCACCAGCCCGGCCAGCGCCAGCAGCGCGCCGGCCGCGAGGGCGATCCACCCACCGGGCCCGACGATGCTCTCGATGGGCGGCACCACATACCCCTCGAGCGGTATGTCGGCGGCAGCGGCCTTCACCTGGTCCGCCAGGTCGTCCGGGCGGGTCACCAGCCACGAGAGCGCGCTGATGGACGCGGCGCAGATCACCACTCCCGCGACCAGCGCCATCAGCGCGGCGGCGCGACCTCGGGCGGATGCCACCGCGAAGGCCATCACGAGGGCGCCGACCGCCGCCGCGACCAGCACGGTGACGCCCTGCCACAGCGACAGGCCGGCCTCCACCGCCACGAGGCGGCCATTCACGATGAGGCGTCCCCATTCCAGGCTGGCGCCGACGATGGCGATCACGCAGAGGGCGAGCGCCCCCGCCATCAGCACCATGCGGCCGCGCGCGCCGCCGAGTCGCGTACCGCTGGCATCACTCACGTGGCTATCCTGCCCTGCGTACCGCCAACCGGCCCCGCAAAGGACGTCAGATGCAGCGCGACAGCGACCCCACGCCCAACGAGCTCCAGCGAGCGCTCTTCGAGTACGAGCCCAGCGACCTCGAGCAGGCGCTCATAGACTGGACCAAGGACCATTGGCCCATGGCCGCGCGCGCCATGGTCTACAACAAGGCCGAGGCCAACGACATGGTGTCGGGCGTCAACGGCGTGCGCAGCGACGAGGGGCAGCTCGTGCTGTCGGTCGCCGCGCGCGTGGCCATCTCGGAGCGCGAGCTGCTCATCCGCGGCATCGCGGCGATCCTCCCGCAGTGGCTCGAGCAGAACTACGGGCTCACCCCCAAGCGCTAGCGCCTCGCGCCGGGTCGCCGGCGGGCTACTCCTTGGGCTCCACGGGGTAGTCCGCCGCCACCCAGGCGTCGAATCCCCCCACCAGCACCCCCACGCGCGTGTAGCCCTTGTCGAACGCCGTGAGGGCGATCTTCATGCTCGTGGCCTCACCCGGCCGATCGCAGTAGAAGACAATCTCCTTGTCGGTGGGCAGGGAGTCGATCTCCGAGGTGAACGACATCGGGTCGATGCGGGTGGCCCCCTTCACCTTGGTCTCGGCCTCGCGCCACGAGAACTCGCGGCAGTCCACCGGCTGCACCTTGTCGCCCATGCGCAGCGACGCAAAGAGGTCCTGCGGCTGCCACTGCGCGATGTCATCCCATGCCACGGAAGCGTCCTCCTCGGATCAGCGGTCAGTCGCGGGTGTTGCCCCACGCGTCGTCGTGCACCAGCGACTTCCAGCCACGGTAGGTGCGCTTGAGCGCGGGCGGAAGGCCCTCGGGGAACGACTCGGGGTAGCCGAGCGGGGTCACGAGCACCGGGTCCACGTCGTCCGGGAGCCCCACGATCTCGCGCAGGCGGTCCTTCTCGAAGCGCTGGAAGGCCGACGTGGGCACGGTTCCCAGCCCCTCGGCGCGGGCCGCCACGAACAGGTTCTCCATGGCGAAGGCCACGGAGAGCAGATCGTCCACGTACCCGCCCTCGGCCATGGCCTCGGGGTAGTTGTTGCGCGGCACCAGCAGGCCAAGCACCCACACCGGCGCGATGCGGTAGGTGGGGAGGATCTGCTCGGCATACGCCACGCACTGCTGCTCATGCTCCTCGGGCGTGGCGTCCCCCATCGGGCGCATGGCGGCGAAGTACTTGGCGGCACCGGCGATGACCAGGTCGGCGATCGCCTGACGCTTGGCATCGTCGCGCACCACCAGCAGGCCCCAGGCCTGCGATCCGCTTCCCGTGGGGGCCGACAGCGCGGCGCGCAGCACCTTGTCGAGCACCTCGTCGGACACGGGCCTGTCCGTGTAGGTGCGCACGGCCTTGCGCTTGCGAATTGCCTCGAAGACGTCCACTTCCCTACCTCACTTGAACTCGGGGTCGTTGGAAGGATACGGGGCCGTGCGCCGTCCTACGCCAGGAGGCCGAGCACCCGCTCGGCGTCGCCAGCAGGCTTCACCTTGTAGTCGGCGTGCTGCAGAAGGCCGTCGGGGCCCACGATGAAGGTGCTGCGCTCCACGCCCATGTACTTCTTGCCGTACATCGACTTCTCCACCCACACGCCGTAGGCCTCGAGCACCTCGTGCGACTCATCCGAGAGCAGCGGGAACGTGAGTCCCTCCTTCTCGCGGAACTTCACGAGCTGCTTCACCGGGTCGGGGCTGATCATGAACACCGTGGCGTCGATCTTCGCGAACGACGACAGCGCATCGCGGAACCCGCAGGCCTGCTGGGTGCATCCGGATGTCATGGCCTTCGGGTAGAACACCAGCACCACGGGACGGCCTCGCAGCGACGAGAGGGTGACGTCGTCCCCGCCATCGGACGGCAGGGTGAAGTCGGGGGCGGGCTGGCCGGGCTCGAGTCGTGACATGACTGTGACGCTACGCGGCGCCGAGCGGCTTTCACACCGCCAACGGGGAACGTGGGCGGGCCCTGCGGGCGGGGCGTGGAGTCAGGG
>JBJTJN010000042.1:0-7440 GCA_046095485.1 Actinomycetota bacterium | reverse complement strand
GCGGCATGCGCTACTGCATCAATTCCGCATCGCTCGACTTCGACGGCCGGGACGACCCGGACGCCGGGGGGTGACGCGGCGCTGTTCGCGGGTCCGGGCTCCTAGAGGCTGAGCCGCGGCTCCGGCGTGCTGGGCAGCGTCGCGTTGTACGGGCGGCTGATCACCATCTGCAGGTCGCCGAGCGCCCGCGTGCGGAAGCCCGCCTCGCAGAAGCCGAGGTAGAACTCCCACGTACGGATGAACTCATCCGTGAATCCCAGGTCGCGCACGCGGTCGGCGTTGGCCATGAAGCGCTCGCGCCACAGCCTGAGCGTGGTGGCGTAGTGGATGCCGATGTTCTCGATGCCCTCCACCTGCAGCTCAGATGACGTGCGCATGGCGTCCACCATCGACGCCAGCGGCGGGCAGAAGGCGCCCGGGAAGATGTACTCGCGAATCCAGTCGGTGCCGCGCCGGTAGCGCTCGAGCCGCTGGTCGGGGACCGTGATGGCCTGGATGCCGATCACCCCTCCGGGCGCCAGCAGGCGATCGAGGTTGGAGAAGTAGGTGGGAAGGCCGTCGTACCCCACGGCCTCGATCATCTCGATCGACACGATGCGGTCATAGGCGCCCTGCATCTGGCGGTAGTCGCAGATGACGATGTCGATCTGGTCGGAGAGCCCCGCCTCGGCCACCCGGCGCCGCGCCTCGGCCGCCTGCTCGGTGGACAGCGTGATGCCGGTCACCCGGCAACCGCGCTCGCGGGCGGCATGCATGGCGAACCCGCCCCAGCCGCAGCCCACCTCGAGCACGTGGTGCTCGGGCCCGATGCGCAGCTTCTCGCACAGGCGCCGGTACTTGGCCTGCTGGGCGTCCTCGAGCGGCTGCCCCTCATGCTCGAAGTACGCGCACGAGTAGGTCATCGACGGGTCGAGGAACGTCTCGTAGAGGTCGTTGCCGAGGTCGTAGTGGTACCGCACGTCACGGCGGGCGCGCACCAGGTCGGCGGGGTTGGGAAGCCGCGGGCGCTTCGCGATGGCCGCGGGCACCAGCGATGCCGGCGGGCGGCGGCGCACGTCCTCGGCCGTGAGCGCCAGCATCTCGAGGAACGCCGGAAGGTCGTCGGTCACCCAGTCGCCGGCCTGGTAGGCCTCGCCGAACCCCACGCGGCCGCGACGCGCGATTCTGCGGAAGAAGTCCTTGCTGGTGACTGTCACCCTCGCGAATCGCGGGCCGTTCGCGGGCGATCCCATGCGGTGCACCGTGCCGTCGGGCATCTCGAGCTCGAACCACCCGCCCGACGGATTGCGCATGCCGCGCAGTGCAAGGGCCTTCGCCACGGGGGCGAATGGCGACGGCTTGGCATCGGGAATCGGCCGCAGTCCCCGGTCACGCGCGCCATCCACCGCGTCCGGCATGGCGGCGATCGATCCCTCCGACGGCATGAACTTCGGCTTCCGGTGGAACGGCACGCGCTTCCTCCACAACTTGAGGGCTTCGAGGTGGATCAACGAGATGACCTGCTGCGACATGAGCGGGTAGCGCAGCAGCGCCCGGCCCAGCTCGCGGTCGGTGAACGGGTGGCGCACCCCGGTGAGCTGCGCCCAGAACGGCCGCTCGTCGCCCTGCATGACATCCATGCGGATGTCCAGGGTCTCGCCCGGCTCGCCCATGCGGAAGATGTACTCCTGCTCGAGCGGGAAGAACGGTGACACATGCATGCGCTTGTCGTGGCGGAAGGCGTGCTCGTCCTTCAGCGGCGCGATGCGCTCGGCGTCGGTGAGCAGATACGGCAGCCGCTCGCCGAAGGTGTTGCTCACCTCGGCCAGCACGCAGCGCAGGTCGCCGTCGGGCCCGTGCACGTAGAAGTAGGTGACCGGGTTGAACACGTAGCCAGCGGTGCGGAGGTTGGTGAGCATGGTGATGCGCACGTCGTCAACGTCCACGCCGCGGTCGGCCAGGAATGCACGCACGTTCTCGCCCACGGGGCGCGTGGGGTCGCCCAGGTGATCGCCGTCGCGCAGGGTCAGCACGCCGGGCCGGTTGTACGAGAACAGCCTCAGGCTGCGGTCGAGGTGCACCACCTCGTCCACGTCGATCGCGTACATGCACACCGGGTAGCGGAACACGTGCTCGGCCGGCGTGCGCCGTGCGTGCGTGAGGGTGCCCGTGTAGATGGCCGACCTCACCACTCCAGCCCCAGCCCGCGCGCCACGTCCACCGCCGCCCGCATGCCGTCCTCGTGGAAGCCGTAGCCCATCCACGCCCCGCTGAACCACGTGCGGCGCACGCCCTGTATCTCATCCATGCGGCCCTGCGCGTCGAGGGCCCGGAAGTCGTACACCGGGTGGGCGTACCGGGTGCGCATGACCAGCCGCGAGGGGTGCACCTCGTCGTCGCGGTTCAGCGACACGCACCACTCGGTGCGCGACGAGAGGTTCTCGAGGCGGTTGAGCGAGTACGTCATGGCCGGCGCGGCGTACGGGTCGTGGCAGTCATCTACGTGATGATTCCACGCCGCGCGCGAACGGCGACGCCGGGGCAGTAGCGAGGCATCGGCGTGCAGGCTCACGTCGCTCTCGGTGGTGGTGAAGGCCGACAGGATCTCCCGCTCGTCATCCGTGGCGTCGGCGAGCATCGCGAGCGACTGCCCGGCGTGCGCGGCCATCACCACGTGGTCGAAGCGCCGCACCTGGCCATCGTCGGTGCGCACGTCCACGCCGTCGGCATCGCGGCGCACCTCCGCCACGCCGAGGCCGGCATGCACACGGCCCGGCAGGCCGTGGGTGATGGCCTTCACGTAGGTGTCGCTGCCCCCCACGATCGTGCGCCACTCGAGCCGCCGGAAGCCCAGGATGCCGTGGTTGCGCCAGAAGCTCACGGCGTACGAGGCCGGGAACTCCTGGGCGTCGTGCAGCCCCGCCGACCAGATGGCCGATGTGAGCGGCACGAGGTAGTGGTCGGTGAACGCCTGCGAGTAGCCCTCGGCCGCCGCGAACTCCCGCAGCGAAAGACCCGCGTACTCGGGCAGCAGCGCGCGGTCGCCGGTGCGCTGGAACCTGATCGCATCGGGCACCATGCGCAGGAACGCCGGGCGCAGCACGGCCTCGGGCTGGGTCCACAGCCGCACGCCCGAGAACTCGAGCCCGCATGATCGGCAGGTGACCGAGAAGCCCATGCGCGAGGGCTGCGTGGCCACGCCGAGCTCGCGCAGCATGCGCACGAACAGCGGGTAGGTGACCTCGTTGTGCACGATGAACCCGGAGTCGAGCGCCAGGCACTCGCCGTCGGGGCCGATGACGCGGGTGGTGTGGGTGTGCCCGCCGATGCGCGAATCGCGCTCGAACACCTGCACGTCGTGGGCGCGGGCGAGCAGCCAGGCGGCGCCGAGCCCCCCGATGCCGCTGCCGATGATCGCGATGCGGGCCATCCGACCCCACCGTACCGATGCGCTGGCGACGCGCCTGCCGATGCGGCTACCCTGCGACGCGAATGAGCACCGCGGATCCCGCCAAGTCACGCCAGCCCCTTGTCGCGACGGTCCGCGACAAGCCCCTCACATCCGCCCGCATCATCACGCTCATCGCCATCGTGGTGCCGCCGCTGGCACTGCTGTCGGTCACCGGGCTGCTCTGGGGCGTGGCCGTGGGCCCGGTCGACCTCATCATGTTCGCGGTCATGTACGTGTTCTGCGGGCTGGGCATCACCATCGGGTTCCACCGGCTGTTCTCGCACCGCGCCTTCAAGACCACGCGCTTCATGACGGCCTTCTGGGCCATCGCGGGGTCAATGGCATGCCAGGGCCCGGTCACCCAGTGGGTCACCGACCACCGCAAGCACCACGCGCTCTCCGACAAGGAGGGCGACCCGCACTCGCCCCACCACGGGTACGAGCCCGGATGGAGGGGCGTGATCAAGGGCCTGTGGCACGCGCAGGTGGGCTGGCTGCTCACCACCAAGGGCCTCGAGCGCGGCGAGCGCTACGGCAAGGACCTCTACGCCGACCCGCTCATCCGCAACATCGACCGGCTCTACCTGCTGTGGCTGGGCCTCTCGCTGGGCATCCCCGCGCTCGTGGGATTCGCCTGGAGCGGCGGATCGGTGTGGATGGCCTTCCAGTGCTTCGTGTGGGCTGGCCTGCTGCGCGTGTTCGTGTTCGACCACCTCACCTGGTCGGTCAACTCCATCTGCCACATGTACGGCCGCCGCGACTACGAGACCGACGACGAGAGCCGCAACTTCTGGCCGCTGGCCATCCCGGTGTTCGGCGAGGCCTGGCACAACAACCACCACGCCTTCCCCGGCTCGGCCCGCCACGGCCTGCACTGGAAGCAGATCGACCTCTCATGGGCGCTGATCTACGGCATGGAGCGCGTGGGCCTGGTGTGGGACGTCAAGGTGCCCACCGACGAGCGCCAGGAACTGCGCAAGGCCAAGGGCCAGGCCGTCACCGACGCAGGGGCTGACGCCCCGGCCTAGGCGCCCTTCCAGAAGTCGTCGCTCTCGGCGGGGAGGGCTTCCACCATCCACCAGCGGCTCACCCGGCCGCCGGTCACATCGCACAGGTGCGCCGCGTAGTTGTGCAGGGTGCGTCCATCCGTGCGGATGGCGCGCACCTCCACCATCACGAGGGCCTGGCCGTCACGGGTGGCGGTGGCGTCGGTCACGGCCAGGGTGAAGCCGGCGCCGGCGTAGTCCACCGCGCCGATGCGCGCCAGCAGGGCGTCGCGGCCCACGATGGCGTCGTGCCCGCCGGATGCGTTGGTGATGTGGGCCTCGACATCCGGCGCGAGATGCGCCGTCATGCCCTTCACGTCGAGGTTCCCGAACGCCTCGACGAGGGCCGTCACCACCACCACGGGGTCCTGAGCTATTCCCATGGGGTGAAGGCTACGGGCCGCCCGCGAGCCCGGCCCGGTCCATGGCCTGCTCCACGTCGCGCAGCCACGTGCCGGCGCGTGGCAGGGCCAGCAGGCGGCCGTTGCGGCGTATCGCCACGCCGTGCACCGCGCCGGGGATGCGCCGGTACTGCACCTGCGCCCCGGCGGCGCGCAGGCGGTCTGCACCGCGCAGCGAGTGCGCGGGGCGCACGCCCGGGATGCCCGGGATGACGCCGTCGATGCTGCCGTGCAGGATCGTCACGCGGTCGCCCGCCAGTTGCGAGAGGGCAAGTTCCTCGGGAATCCACGGGGCCAGAGCGATCAGGTCGCTCACCCGGTCATCCGCCGCGCAGGCGATGCTCACCGCGCCACCCATCGAGAACCCGAGCATCACCACCCGGTCGGCGTCGGGCACCGCCGCGAGGGCTGCGGCGCCGTCGGCGATGCACGAGGGCAGCATCTTCCACGAGCGCACCCGGTAGCGCACCTCGGCGAAGGCGGCATCGGGGTAGCGGGGCGCCAGGCGATCCACCAGCCACTCGATGGTGGGGCTCCAGTTGCCCGCCCGGGGGCTGGCGCCGCCCCCGTTGACGCACATCACCACGGTGCCCGAGCCGGGCCGCGTGATGCGCATGTGCGCCCCCGTGGCAAGGGAAATCTCCTGCATATGGGCAGGGTACCCACGTAAGGGTCGTGTAATGCCCGCAACGGGTCATGCGGGGTTCGCGGCCGGGTTGGCCTAGCATCGCGCCCCGTGCGATTCCCCGTGAGCATCGCCGCGGTGATGTCGCTCGCCATCCCGGCGGGCCTCGCCGCGCAGACCGCGCCGCAACCGCAGGCACCCGCGCCGCCGGGCGGCACTGCCCCTGCTCCCACCACGGACACCACCGGCGGCACGACCCCGCTCACCTCGGTGACCCCCGTGATGGGCCAGTCGCGCCTCACCGGCGACCAGATCGCCTCGTGGTTCGCGAAGCAGAAGATCACCCCGGCCATAACGATCCCCATCGCCGACCTCGCGCGCATCTTCGTGGACGAGGGCAACGCCCAGAACGTGCGCGGCGACATCGCCTTCGCGCAGTCGATCCTCGAGACCGGCTGGTTCCGCTACGAGGGATCGATGGTGAAGCCCACCGACAACAACTTCTCGGGGCTCGGCGCCTGCGACACCTGCGACCGCGGCAACATCTTCAAGACCCCTGAGGACGGCGTGCGCGCCCAGATACAGCACCTGTGGGCCTATGCCGACCCGGCCGCCGACCCGCTGAAGGTGGCGCGGCCGCTCACCGACCTGCGCTTCACGTATGTGCGGCCCTACGGCAAGGCCCCCACCTGGGAGGCCATGGGCAACGGCAACTGGGCCACGGGGGGCGGCTACACCGAGAAGATCCTGGGCCTCTACGCATCGATGCTGCGCCACAACGGGCTCGAGCCCCAGACCACCACCCTGCGCTCGGTGGCGTCCGGCGCGCCCACCGGCCCGCTGTCGGTGCTGGTCACCCGCAAGGGCGCCGTGCGCATGGGCACGCTGGCCGGGCGCACGGGCACGCTCGCCGCCGCCGAGGCTGCCTACGGCACCGGGTCGAAGCGCGCCACCTACGGCAACTGCCGCGTCACCTGGGCGAGCCTCGGCGCCATCATGACCTTCGCCCCCGCCCCGGGCGCCGACCCCTGCGGGCCGGAATCGCGCGTGCGCGCGGCCGTGCTCACGGGCCAGCAGTGGCTCACCGCGAAGGGCCTCAAGCCGGGTGACCCGGTATCGAAGGCGCGCAAGCTCTATGGCAAGAAGGCCGCGCGCGGCGGCGCCGGCGTGCTGATGTCGTCGAAGTCAGGAGCACGCCTCACCGCGCGCTACGGCGAGGGCGTCGTCAAGTCGTTCCTGGTGTCCGTGCCCCGCAGCTAGGGAGGTCCCGGGGGTCACAGGATGCAGCGGTCTCTCACCGTGCCGTCGCGGCAGGTAGTGAACCCCCAGGTCGCGTTGGTGAAGTCCGTCCACGAGATCTTCGCGCGAGTGAGGTTCGCGCGAGTGAGGTTGGCGTTGGCCAGGCTCGCCCTGCTGAGGTCCGCCCCGGTGAGGTCCGCCCCGGTGAGGTTCGCACTGATGAGGTCCGCGTTCATGAGGTCTGCTCCCGTGAGGCGCGTGCCGGTGAGGTTCGACCTCATGAGGTTCGCCCTGACCAGGTCCGCGCCGGTCAGCTTCGCGTACATGAGGTTGGCGCCAGCGAAGTTCGCGTTCTGGAGGTTCGTGTTCTGGAGGTCCGCGTAAGTGAGGTTCGCATTCGCGCAGTTGGGGAGGCACCCGGGCGGGCCCTGCCCCGCTGCCTGGCGTGCGGCGATCGTGGACGTCGCCGTGGACGGGCTGGCTTCAGGCGCGCTGCCTCCGCATCCTGCGAGGAGCACGATTGACGTCGCTGCGGCGACAGTGGCGAGGACGGCAGTGGTGCGAAGGCGCATAGGGGGTCCTTGGGTGGTCAGTCGATCAGCAGCCGGTGTCGGTCATCGTGCCGTCGGGGCAGGTGGTGCTGCTCCAGGTCGCACCGGTGAGTTTCGCACCCCTGAGGTTCGCGTCCCTGAGGTTCGC
>JBJTJN010000041.1:0-9095 GCA_046095485.1 Actinomycetota bacterium | reverse complement strand
CAGAAGATCGCGGCCCATGCGCACGGCCCAGACGTCGGGCGACTGGCGCTTCACCGGGAACCCGCCGATGCGCGAGAGCCAGGCCTCGAGCAGGCGGGGGCCGAAGAGTTCCTCCTTGCCCATGGTCCATACGGGCCGGGGAAGCGCGGCCACGGCGACCAGCAGGGGGTCGATGAACGCCACGTGGTTGCTCACGATGAGCGTGGGGCCGTCGTGCGGCAGGTGCTCCGCGCCCAACACCTTCATGCGCAGCGGGCCGTACGACAGCGCCTTCAGCACGCCCTTCGTCGGCACCCAGACGGGCTTCCACACGCGCGGGTGCCGCCGCGGGCGCAGGCGCTCGAACCCGTGGGTGGCCCGCCCCTCCTCCACGGCGCGGTCTACAGGCCCATGGCCGCGGTGGCCTCGGCCATCACGGGGCCGGCGATGGCCCGGGCGCGCTCGGCGCCGTCGTCGAGGATCGCCTCGAGCTTCGCGGGGTCGGCCATCAGCTGGTCGCGCCGATCGCGGATGGGGCCGATGAGCGCCTTCACCTTCTCCGCCAGGTTGCGCTTGTCAGCCACGCAGCCCAGCGTGGCGGTGGTGCAGCCCTCGAAGATCTCGGTGATCTCGGCGTCGGACGCCCCCATGAGCTTCTGCCACGAGAACACGTTGCAGATCTCCGGGTTGCCGGGGTCGTCCTTCTTGATGCGCTGGGGGTCGGTGACCATGCTCATCACCTGCGTGTCGATCTCCTCGTCCGACGATGCGAGGGTGATCGCGTTGCCGTAGCTCTTGCTCATCTTGCGGCCGTCCATGCCCAGCAGCAGGGGAGCCTCGGAGATGATGGCCTCGGGTTCCGGAAATACCGGGCCGTACAGGTGGTTGAAGCGGCGCACGACCTCGCGCGAGAGCTCGAGGTGCGGCAGCTGGTCCTGGCCCACCGGCACGCGCGTGGCCTTGTAGAGGATGACGTCGGCGGTCTGCAGCAGCGGATAGCCCAGGAACCCGTAGGTGAGCAGGTGCTCGCCGAGCTCGTCGATCTGGCCCTTGTAGGTGGGCACGCGCTCGAGCCACGAGAGCGGGGTGATCATGCCCAGCAGGATCGCCAGCTCGGCGTGCTGGGGAACGTCGCTCTGCCGGAACACGATGCTGCGCTCGGGGTCCACTCCCGCGGCCAGCCAGTCGGCCACCATCTCGATGCCGTTGGCGCGGATTCCCTGAACGTCCTCATAGCCCGTGGTGAGCGCGTGCAGGTCGGCCACCATGTATATGCACTCGTAGTCGTCCTGCATGCGCACCCAGTTGCCCAGGGCGCCGAGCAGGTGACCCACGTGCAACTGGCCGGTGGGGCGCATGCCGGAGAGCACGCGCGGGCGTGTGGCGGAGGCGGTGGACACGGCGCGGGAGTGTAGCCCCCGCCCGCGGGGGGAGATGCCTATTACCCTGCGGCGCGATGCCTGACGCGCCGGCTGCCGATTTCCCCGTTCCTCCTCCCCCTCCCACGCGGCGCATGTTCGCCCCCGGCGCCGCATGGCGCATCGCATGGCCCATCGCGATGGTGGCCATCGGCATCGCGGCACTGGTGGTGGTGGCAGCCGCAGCGGATGCCATCGGGGCATCGAACGACTCCACCACGGCCATCGCCACGTTCGTGGGCAGCGGGGTGATCCTGCTCGGCGGCCTGCTGCTGGTGCGGGTGCTGCCGCCGGCGCAACGCCGGGTGACAGTCACCACCAAGGGGCGCCTGTGGCCGGGGATCGGTCTGGGAGTGGCCGTGGGCCTCGGGTGCGTGGTGGGGTCAGGCGCCATCATCGCCGCGGGCGCGGAACTCGATGAGGGCGCAAAGCAGGCGCTGGAAGACCTGGATCTCTCGGTGGGCGTCACGTGGTGGCAGATGACGCTCATGGTGGTGGCCCTGGTCATCTTCGCCCCGCTGGGCGAGGAGCTTCTGTTCCGCGGGCTGGAGCTGCGCGGCCTGGTGCGCCTGATGCCGTTCGCGATCGCAGCACCGCTGTCGGGCATCGTCTTTACCGCGGCGCATCTGGACGCCTACGTGGTGTGGCCGCGCGCGGTGGCGCTCATCCTGGTGGGCTGGGTGCTGGCGTGGATCTACCGGTGGCGTGGGCTGGTGGGGTCGCTGATGGCCCACGGCACCGTGAACGCCGTGGCCGCCGTGGCCCTCATCGCGCAGTCCTGACATAACGCGCGAGGGCGGCCCGAAGGCCGCCCTCGCGGGAACGCTCACATGGGTAAGGGGATCAGTCCTCGCCCTGTGCCTTGGTGAAGCCGTCCTCGCCGTCGAAGCGCTGCAGCTTCTCGACGTGGGCCCACGTGTGCTCGGCGGCAACGGCCTGGAGCAGGTCGATGAGCTGGGCGTCGGAGAGCTCACCGGCGTCGTCGCGCAGCATGAAGCGGGCGCGCCAGGCGTCGACGGTGTCGGTGAGCACGTCGTTGGGCGGGTACACCATGGTGCCGCGGGAGTCGACCATCTTCAGGTAGAGGTCGCGGCCCTCGGTGATCTTCTCGAGGCTCTGGCCGATCGACATCTTGTCGCCGGCCGACTCGATGAAGATGTCCACGCCGCACACCTGGCGGGTCTTGGCCTTCACGTAGTCGGGAGCCGGGCCCAGGTCGGCGAGCTTGATCGGCTTGTAGTCGCGCACCTTCCAGTCCTTCGGCTTCTTGCCGAGGTTCTTGATGATCTCGTCGGTGTAGCCGATGGTGCCGGCCTGCTTCTCGTCGCCCACCACGTCGCGGGTCATGGCCTTGCCCTCCTCGAGGGTGGCGATGACGGCGTTCTCCATGAGGGCGGCCTCCTCGAACATGCCGAGGTGGCGCAGCATCATCACGCCCGAGAGGATCATGGCCGTCGGGTTGATGACGTTCTTGCCGGCGTACTTCGGCGCCGAGCCGTGCACGGCCTCGGCGATGAAGACGTCGCTGCCGATGTTGGCCGACGGCGCGAAGCCCAGGCCACCGATGAGCGCCGACGAGAGGTCGGACAGGATGTCGCCGTTCATGTTGGTGGTCACCAGCACGCTGTACTGCTCGGGAAGCTTCACCAGCTGGTGGGCGGCGTTGTCCACGATCACGTGCCACGACTCGATGTCGTCGTACTCGGGCGCGATCTCCTCGAACACGCTCTTCAGCATGCCCTCGGTCATCTTCATGATGTTGGCCTTCGACATCGCCACGACCGACTCACGACCCTCGGCGCGGGCGAGCTCGAACGCCAGGCGCACGATCTTCTCGGTGCCCTTGCGCGAGATGAGCTTGAGGCCCTCGGCGACGCCCGGCGTGAGCATGTACTCGATGCCGGCGTAGAGGTCCTCGACGTTCTCGCGGACGACCACCAGGTCGATGCCGCGGCCGCTGTAGGGGGTCTTCACGCCCGGGTACTCACGGGCGGGGCGGATGTTGCCGTAGGTCTCGAAGAGCTTGCGCAGGGTCACGTTGGCGCTCTTCTCGCCGTATCCCACCGGCGTGCCGAGCGGGCCCTTCAGCACCACGCGGGTCTTGCGGATGCTGTCGATGGTGTCCTGGCGGACGCCCGAGGGAAGGCCCTCGAGGAAGACGCGCTCGCCTGCGTGGCGCTCCTCCCACTCGATCGGGGCCCCGGTGGCCTCGATGATGCGGACGGTCGAGTCCACGACCTCCGGGCCGATGCCGTCACCCGGGATGAGGGTTACGAGCGTCTTGCCCGACTCCGTTACGTGAAAGTTGCCCAAGGTATGCCTCTCGTCGTCTTCCTGATGGCGCCGCTGCGCCCCTCTGATGTGCCGGGCCGACCGATTCCCGGCCCGAAACCCGCGATAGAGTAGCCGCCCCCCGCAAGCACATGCCCATCGTTCGGTCATGTGCGTCGGTAGCGTGCGGGGCATGTCCGAACTCGACCATGTGGTGTGGGCCGTGCCCTCCATCCGCGACGCCGCCGACGGCCTGCTCGAGCGCTGCGGGCTGCGTGCGCTGCCCGGGGGCGTGCACCCCGCCTGGGGCACGCGGAACGCCGTGGTGCCGCTGGATGGCGCCTACCTCGAGCTGGTGGAGGTGGCCGACCCGGATGCCCCCCGCGTGGGCTTCACCGCGCGCGTGGCCGAGGTGGCCGAGGGCGGCGGGGGGCTCGCCATGTGGTGCGAGCGGGTGGACGACATCGTGGCCGAGGCCGCCGTGCGGGGGTACGAGGTGGTCCCTGGTTCGCGCACCAACGACGACGGATCGCAGCTGCGGTGGCAGCTCGCGGGCATCGCGCAGGCCAGCGCCACGCCGGAGCTGCCCTTCCTCATCCAGTGGGACGACCCCGCGACGATGCCCGGGGCCATCGCCGTGGATCACCCCTGCGGGGCGATCGAGCGCGTGCACCTGGATGTAGGGCCGCATGGGCCGAAGGACCTGCGCATCACCACGGCCAGCGGGGAGATCGTGCTGCCCTGAGCGGGCGGGTGGCCGCGTGGCGGGCGGGCCGTCCGGTCGGTTAATACCGCAAAAACCGAGGCTGAAGGCTTACGTCGTGCCGCGCGCGGCTAGTAATAACCGAGTATGGGTGACCCCCAATACATGCGCCGGGCGCTCGTGGTGGAGGACGATCCCCTCACCCGCTCCCTCCTGGAGAGCCTTCTGGTGGTGGCCCAGTTCGAGGTGCGCGCGTGCGCGTCGTCGCGCGAGGCCCTGGGGGAGTTCGAGAGGTTCGACCCCGACGTGCTGGTGGTGGACATCCAACTGGCGGAGCGACCCAACGGCGCGCAGCTGGCCGCGGCCCTGTCGGCGTCAGCGCCTCACCTGGCGATCGTGGTGGTGTCGCACTACCCGAGCCCCGAGGCCGCAGGGCTTCGCCAGCCGCTGCCCGATCGCGCGGCGTTCATCAACAAGGACCAGGTCACGCGCTCGGCCGTGCTGCTGGACGCCATCGAGTCGGCGCTCGACGATGCGCGGGCGCCCGTGGTGAAGACCTCGGTGACCGGCGAGCGCCTCGCGGCGCTCACTCCGGTGCAGCTCGAGGTGCTGCGGATGATCGCCATCGGGCTGTCGAATGCCGAGATCGCCCGGCGGCGCGGCGTGGCCAAGCGCACGGCCGAGGATTCCGTGCAGCGCGTGTACGTGGCGCTGGGGCTCGACTCCGCGCCGGCGGGCGAGCGCAACGCCCGGGTGGAGGCCACGCGTATCTACGTGAGCGCGTTCGGCATGCCCATCGACGAGGACACCCCGGCGGCGTGAACGACCTGCGCCGCGCGTGGGGGCCGAGCGCCATCACGCGATGGAGCGTGATCGGCGGGGCCCTCGCGGTGGTGGTGCTGGCGCTCGCGGGTGGATCCAACGTGCCCGACTTCCCCCTGCCGGCCCGCGTGCTCAGCGCACTCGGTGCCATGGCGGCGGCGGCCCTGATGCTCGGGCTCGCCTGGCTCACATGGCTGCGCCCCCAGCGGACGGGGCACCGGGCGGTGCTCGCCCTCATCACCTTCGCGCTGGCCGGGGCGGTGGCCGGTGCGGTGCGCGTCGGGCTCATCGACGCCGCGGGGGCCGTCGACCCCTTCGATCTTCCGTGGCGCATCGCATCGACGGCCGTGGCAGCCGTCATCTGGCTGGCGGTCACGGCGATCGTGGTGGACCACGTGCGCGGGCACCGCGCGGCGATGTCGGCGCTGCGGATGAAGCAGGCTGAGCTCGAGGATCTCGACCGGCAGGAGCGCGAGGAGCTGGAGGCGCTCGCCGCCCGGCTGCGCGACGACCTGCTGGCGCCGGTGCACGCGACGCTCGGGCGCATACGGTCGGCCCTTGCCGCCGTGGGGGCAGGTGGGCCGGCCGCAGACGAGGCGGCGCGCATCGAGCAGGCCGTGGCCAGCTCGATCCGGCCGCTCAGCCACGAGATCCTCGCGGCAGATCCGGCACCGACCGCGCAGGCCGTCGCCACCGACGCCCCGCGCCGCTAGCGCACCGCCAGGCTGGTTGTGCAGGCGTCCCATCAGGTGGTGCGCTCGCCGTGGGTGGTCACCCTGGTGCCGGTGGTGCTGGTGCCGCTGATGCTGGGACCCAGCTGGGGGGCGCTGTTCCTCACCGTCAACGCCGTCGTCACATGGCCCATCTACTCCGTGCTGCTGATGGGCCTGCGCCGCGTTCTGCAGCCGCGCCTCGCGCGCATGCCCACCCCGGCTGCAGCGGCGCTGGTGATCGCGGGCTACGTCGCATGCACTGCCGTGGTGGTGGGGGTCACCACGGCGCTTGGCGGGCTCTCGCCGCGGCCCGTTCCCTACATGTGGATCGGAATCGTCACGCTCACCGCAATCCTCATCGCGGCAACCGTGCTGCAGGCCGCATCGGATCTGGCCACTGAGGACGAGCACGCGCTGCGCGAGGTGCTCTCCGGCATCGCGCTGTCGCTGGCGCGCATCCAGCAGAGGCTGCGCCACGAGCACCAGGTGCTGGGCTCGCTGCTGCACGGACCCGTGCAGGGAGCCCTGCTGGCGGTGGCGGGCTCGTTGGAGCGGGTGGACAAGCGCACCAGCAACGCCGAGCGGCACGAGCTGCTCGACGACGCCGCCCGGCAGCTGGCCGAGGTGGAGCGGCGCCTGGAGGCGCCCGCCGACGACGGCCAGTCGCTCGGCGATGCCCTTGACGGCGTGCTCATGCTGTGGACGCGGGTGCTCGACGTGCACCTCGAGGTGGACGACGATGCCCGCGCCGCCCTCGACGCCACCCCCGCGGCACGGGGCGCGGTGGCCGATTTGCTGGCCGAGGCCCTCACCAACGCCTTCCGGCATGGGGGCGCGCGCACGGCCTGGGTGGACATCTCCCTCGATGCCGGCGGTGCGTGCGTGCGGGTGGTTGACGATGGCCAGCTGACGCCCGGGGTCAACACGGGTGCGGGGGCAGGCATGAACATCGGCATGGGCTCACGCCTGTACGACGAGTGCGCGCAACAATGGTTGCTCACCCGCCTCGAGGACGGGCGCACCGAGTTGCGGCTCGTGGTGCCGGTCGCGGGGTTCGAGGGGTCCCGCCGAGGTTCGGGAGCCATCATTGTGTAGGCCGAGGTCCAGCCCACGGCGGGACAGGCGGCTAGCCGCCCAGGCGATCCTTCACCTTGGCGCTCACCACGCCGCCCTCGGCCTGGCCGCCGGTGCGGGCCATCACGGCCTTGATCACCGTGCCCATGTCCTTCATCGACGACGCGCCGGTCTCGGCGATGGCCTGGTCGATGACGGCGTCGAGCTGGGCCTCGTCCATCTCGGGGGGCAGGTAGACCGTGAGGATCACCAGCTCGGCCTCCTCCTTGGTGGCGAGGTCCTCGCGGCCGGCGGCGCGGAACTGCTCGATGCTCTCCTTGTGCTGCTTGGCGATGGAGCGAACCACCTTGATCTCGTCCTGCTCGTCGAGGTCGGCCTTCTTCTCGATTCGGGCGTTCTTGAGGGCCGCGAGCACGCGGCGCACCACGCCGAGCACGTCCTTCTCCCCCGCCTTCATGGCGGCCTTCATGTCGTCGGTGAGGCGCTGCTCCAGGCTCATGCGCGCACCCTAGGCCGAGAGGCCCGCGATGTAGCCGCGATAGCCCGGCTCGTCCATGAGGGCGTCGAGCTCGGACGGGTCGGAGAGGCGCACCTTGATGAGCCAGCCGTCGCCGTAGGGGTCTGAGTTGACGAGCTCAGGGGCGTCGCTGACCTTGTCGTTGACCGCGATGACCTCGCCGGACGCCGGGGCGATGATGTCGCTCACGGCCTTCACGCTCTCGAGCTCGCCGTAGGAGCTGCCGGCGGTGACGGTGTCGCCCACCGCGGGCGGGTCGTAGTAGACCACCTCGCCCAGGGCGTCCTGGGCGTACCACGTGACCCCGAAGGTGGCCTCGTCGCCATCCACCCGCGCCCAGTCGTGCTCGGGGTGGTAGCGCAACTCTGCGGGATAGGTCTCGTCGCTCACGAGTGATGCTCCTTGCGCGGTGATGAATCGACCATCGGCAGGGTGACCACCTCTGCCGCCTTGGGCTTTCCTCGCACGTCCACCTCGAGGCGCGTGCCCCGCTCGGCGTGCTCGGAGGAAACGTACGCGAGTCCGGCGCCCACGCCGAGGGACGGCGAGAGGGTGCCGCTGGTGACCACGCCGACGGGCTGGCCATCTACGAGGACCGGGCAGCCGCCGCGGGGGATGCCCTTCTCGGTGAGCATGATGCCCACCAGCTTCTCGGGCGTGCCCTCGGCCGCCTCGCGCTGCATGCGCTCCGCCCCGGGGAAGCCACCGTGCTTGAGGTCGCAGGCCCACTTGAGGCCGGCGGGGATGGGCGTGCGCTCGCGCGAGAGCTCGTTGCCGTAGAGCGGGTAGCCCATCTCGAGGCGCAGGGTGTCGCGGGCGCCGAGGCCCGCGGCGTCGGGGCGGTCGGGGGTGCCCATGAGGGCGTCCCACACCGCGGGGGCGTCGGCGGCGTCGCACATGATCTCCACGCCGGGCTCGCCGGTGTAGCCGGTGCGCGCCACGAGGCACGGCACGCCGGCCACGTGGGCCTCGGTGGCCTCCATGTACTGCAGCGAGAAGGGCTCGGGCGATGCCACGGACGTGAGGGCCTTGGTCCAGGCCGGGCCCTGCAGGGCCAGCATGCCGACGTCGGGCGAGCGGTTGATCACCTCGATGCCGGCGGGGGCCAGGCCTGAGATGCGGTCGAAGCAGGCGTCGATGTTGGAGGCGTTCACCACCAGCAGGAAGCGGTCGAGCAGCGCGTAGGCGAGCAGGTCGTCGATGACCCCGCCGTCGTCATCGGGCAGCAGGGTGTACTGCGCCTGCCCCGGGCCGATGCGCGTGATGTCGTTGGTGAGGGTGGCCTGCAGGAAGTCGCGTGCCCCCTGCCCCATCACCTCGATCTGCCCCATGTGCGATACGTCGAAAAGGCCGCAGCGCTCGCGCACCGCAAGGTGCTCGGCCCGCACGCCCAGGTACTCCACGGGCATCTCCCAGCCCGCGAAGTCCACGATCTTCGCCCCCGCCGCCGCATGGGCGTCGTAGAGGGTCGTCCTTCGGAGGTCGCTCACGCGCCAGACTCTACGCAGCGATGCGGAGCCCGAGGCCCGGGGGGGGGGGCGTAAAACACCCCCGCGCCCAGGGGGCCGGGCGGGGGTTTGGGGGGAGGCCGGGGGGGG
>JBJTJN010000040.1:0-5062 GCA_046095485.1 Actinomycetota bacterium | reverse complement strand
CCCGGCGCCGCACCGCCCGGCAGCTAGTCCGACCCGGCGGGGAGGTCGATGCGCTCGATGGCCGTGGCCCGGCCGTCGGGCTGCGCGCGCACCAGCACGGCCTGCACCCGCACATCGCCCGTGGCCGGCTCCCACTTGGCGGGCATGCCGGTGAGGAACCTGCGCAGCACGGGCTCCTCGCGCACGCCGATCACCGAGTCGTGCGGGCCGGTCATGCCGATGTCGCTGATGTAGGCGGTGCCGCCCGCCAGCACCTTCTCGTCAGCGGTGGGCACGTGCGTGTGGGTTCCCAGCACCGCGGTGACGCGGCCGTCCAGGTGCCGCGCCAGGGCGATCTTCTCGCTGGTGGCCTCGGCGTGGATGTCCACGATGATGAGCGGGGTCTCGCGCCGCATGCGGTCCACCAGGTCGTCGGCCACCGCGAACGGGCTCTGGGCGGCGTCGATGAACACCGAGCCGATGAGGTTGATCACGCCCACGCGGAAGCCCCCGCGGGCGTCCACCACCACGGTGCCCGATCCGGGGCCGCGGGTGGTGAGGTTGGCGGGGCGCAGCACCCGGGAGTCCTCCTCGAGGGTCTTGAAGAACTCCGACCGCCGGAATGTGTGGTTGCCCCCGGTGAGCACGTCGGCGCCGGCCTGCAGCAGGGCCTCCGCCTGCTTGGGCGTGGTGCCCGACCCATGGGCGGCGTTCTCGGCGTTCACCACCACGATGTCCGGCTCATGCTCGGCGCGCAGGCGCGGCAGGGCATCCTCGGCCGCGCGCATGCCGGCGCCGCCGAACACATCGCCCACCACCAGCGCGGTGAAGCCCGAGGACACCTACAGCCCCGGCCCGGTCGCCTGGCGCAGCAGCTCCACCTGCACGTTGTTGCCGGCGTCGTTGGTGTAGCGGGCGATGTCGAAGCGGGCCACCCGCGAGAGGTCGCGCACGCGACCGAGCACGGTGCGGCCGGCGCCCACCGCCGTGCCCACCCGCGGCACCACGCCGTCGGGACCCGGCTCGATGTGGTTCACGCGCACCGCGACGTCGGGCACCCCCGCCGGGGTGATGACCATCTCGAGGCCCTCGGGGCGCCCTGCGATGCGATGCGGCATGACCGCCGTGATCACGCCGTCCACCGGGCTGTACACCGTGGTGCCCGCCGGCGCGCCGACATCAACGCCCGCCGTGCCCGGCGCGCCACCCTCGTCGGATGCCACGTTGTGCGCCACCCCGGACGCCGGTGCCATGTTCACGGCGCCGGGCTCGGCCACGGCATGGAAGAGCACGGCGGTGACCTGCTTCGCGGGCACCGGGAGCACCACCTCAACCTGCCCGGCGCGCCCGAGCACCACCCGCTGGGGGGCCGGCGCATCGGCGACGGCCGACGGCGGCACCGGCGAGGCAACCTGCCCGCTCTGCACCGCGCCGTCGCCGCCCGAGCCGGTGTCGTAGAACGCCAGAACGATGGCCGCGATGACCACGGCCACCAGCACCGCGGGCGCCACCACGGTGAGCATCACGCGATTGCTCCTGTAGCGGTCTGCCTGGCGCCGCACGGCGCGCCGCGACCGCAGCTCGTCTCTTGTGAGGGGCGGCATGGGCACCGGAAGGCTAGACCAGAGCCCGCCGGGCTCCGGCCCCGGGGGGCCGCGATACCATGCCGGGCATGAGCAGCCGCCAGGCCACAGTGCCGCCGTGGGCATGGATCGGCGCGGCAGCGGCCATCGTCGTGATGGTGTGGATCGCGGGGCAGACGCTCGGCCGCGTGCTGTTCGTCTTCCTGGTGTCGGTGGTCATCGCGCTGCTGCTCAACCCACTGGTGCGCATGGTGCGGCGCATGCACGTGCCGCGAGGCCTCGCGGTGGCCACGGTATTCCTGTCGTTCCTGGGCGTGGTGGCCGCGGCCATCGTGCTGCTCATCCCCCCGATCCAGGAGCAGATCAACACCATCAGGGCCAACCTGCCGCTCTACACCGACCAGGCCCAGCGCCAGGTGCAGACGCTGCAGGGGTTCTTCGACCGAAACAGCATCGACGTCGATGTGCAGGAGCGCGCGGCGGCGGCGTTCGCGGCCATCAAGGGGTGGGCCAACGACCTCTCGGGCAACGCGGTGTCGTACTCGCTCAGCGCCCTCGGCGCGCTGATCATCATCATCATCATCATCGTGGCCGCGGTGTACATGCTGCTGGACGCCCCGCAGATCGCCCGCGCGGCGCGGCGCCTCGGCGGCCCGTCGGCCTCGCAGTTCCTGGTGCGCACCGAGCGCACCCTCGTGGAGTACATCAAGGCCCAGACCCTCGTCTGCCTCATCATCGCCGTCAGCACCGGGGTGGTGCTGTGGATCCTCGGCGTCACCGGGGTGTTCCCGCAGGGGGCCACCTACGCGGTGCTGTTCGCGGCGTGGATCTTCTTCATGGAGTTCATCCCGTACATCGGGCCGATACTCGGCGCCATCCCGCCCGTGCTGCTGGCGCTCTTCATCTCGCCGTGGACCGCCCTGTGGGTGCTCATCGCGTTCATCGCCATCCACCAGTTCGAGGGCCACGTGGTGGTGCCGCAGGTGATGGGCGACGCCGTGGGCGTGCACCCGCTGGTGGTCATCTTCGGGGTGCTCATCGGCGAGGAGCTCTACGGGTTCATCGGCATCATCCTGGCCGTCCCCGTGGTGGTGATCCTCAAGGAGACCGCCGTGTACCTGAGCGAGCGCATGGGGTGGTTCGGCCTCTCGCCCGTGCCCGCCATGGCCGGCGGGGGCGCGGCATCTGCGGCGCCCCTGGCATCAGCGGCATCCGAACAGGACACCCTCACGGGCCTCACGCCGCCGCCGCGCCGCACCACCGCGGCCGCCCAGGCCGCGGGCGGTGCGCCCGACGACGGGGACACCATGGACGTCACCGCCGTCACCCCGGCGCAGCCCGCGCGCCCGACCGGCGCGGACTGACCGGCGCGCATGGGCGGCCCGCTGCTGGACGCGCGCGGCATCACGCGCCGATACGGATCGGTCGAGGCGCTCGCGCCGCTCGACCTGTCCATCGCGCGCGGCGAGCGCATCGCCCTCACCGGTCCGAACGGCGCCGGCAAGACCACCCTGCTCACCATGCTCGCCGGCGTGCAGGCCCCGAGCGACGGCGTGCTCGAATGGGCCGGGGGCGCGGCGGCCCCCGTGGGCTGGGTGCCCCAGCGCCCGGCGCTCTACCCGCGCCTCACCACCCGCGAGAACCTGCGCCTGTTCGCGGGGCTCGAGGGGTCACCAGACCCCGCCGCCACGGCCGACGCGCTCATCGGGCGCGCCGACCTCGGCGAGTTCGCCGACCGCCGAGCGGGTGCGCTGTCCACCGGCACCCTGCAGCGGCTCAACCTCTCCATCGCCCTCGCGGGCTCGCCGAGCCTGCTCCTGCTCGATGAGCCCACGGGCACGCTCAGTCCCGACCAGCGGGTACGACTCTGGGGCTGGCTGGCCGACCTGGTGCGCACCGACGACATGGCGCTGGTGTTCTCGACGCAGTCGATGGACGAGGCCGCGCGCAACGCCGACCGCGTGCTGGTGCTGGCCCACGGGCGCCTGCTGCACGACGGTCCCGCCCACGCCCTCGACGAGGAGGGCTTCATGGCCCTGCTGGGAGACGGGGCATGAGGGCGCTGCGGGCGGGGAGGCTGCTGTTCGCCAAGGACCTGCGCGTGCTCGGGCGCAGCAGGGGGTTGCTCGCGGTGCTCATCGGCTACCCCATCGTCATCGCCATCCTGCTGGCCATCGCGCTGTCGGGTGGCGACCGCCGGCCGTCCATCGCCTTCGTAAACCTCGACGCCGGTGCCCGCACGGTGCAGGTGGGCGAGGACCGCCTCTCGGTGGACGACTACGCCAACCGCCTCGAGGACGACGTCGACCTGGTGCGCCTCACCCCGCAGCAGGCGCAGGATGCCCTGGCCGACGGCCGCGTGAGCGCCGTGCTCACGGTGCCCGAGGGCTTCATCACCGACCTGCAGTCGGGCCTCAAGCCGCCGGTGCTGCAGCTGGCCACCAACCCCCGCTCGCCAATCGAGGCACAGGCGATCGAGCGCAACCTCGAGTCGGCGGTGTTCCGACTCAACCAGGCGCTCGCCACCGCGTACGTCACGCAGGTGCTCAACCTGGTCGACCTCATCCAGGAGGGCGGCACCGTCGGGATCTTCGGGCGATCGGGCACGCTGCTCGGGCTCAAGGAGAGCGACCGCAACCTGCGGCAGGTGCAGCGCGCGCTGATCGCGGACGGCAAGCCCGCCCTCGCGAAGAAGGTGGCGGCGCTTCGCGACTACATCACCGGCGTGGGCGGCAACCTCGAGCTGGCCAAGCCGGCCGCGCAGGCAATCGCCAGCCCCATCCGGCTCGAGGTGCGCGAGGGCGCGCCCGGGCGCGAGCCGCTCTCGGCGCTGGGCATCGCGGGCGCGCTGGTGGTGGGCATCGGCCTGGTGGGCGTGCTGCTGGCCGCGGCGCTGCTCTCGGCCGAGCGCGAGGACCACGTGCTCTCGCGACTGGGTCGCGGGCTCGCCGGCCCCGGCACGATCATCGCGCAGAAGGCCCTGCTCGCCGCAATCGCCTGCACCGTGGTGGGCTACGTGCTGCTGGGCGTGGTGGCGCTCAGCACGTCGATCACCATCGGCAGGTGGCTGCTGTGGCTTCCCGCGCTGCTGCTGGCGGGCCTGGCATCCGGCGCGTTCGGGTTGCTGGTGGGCGCGCTCGCGCGCGAGACGCGCACCGCGCTTCTGGCCGGCCTCATGATCGCCCTGCCGCTCGCGGTGATCGCGCTCATCCCCGGTAACGACATCGCCTACTGGGCAAGCGCCCTCGCCGGCTTCGGCCCCGCCGCCCGCGTGTTCCAGGGCCTGCTGGTGGACCCCGACGTCACGTCATCCACCTACGTCGGCATGGGAATCCTCGCCGTGGTGGCCCTGGTGTACGGCGTGGCCGCGCGCGTGGCGCTGGGCCGCCGCATGCACGCCTAGCCGCGCCACTGCACGCGGCGTCCGCCGCGATACCACCCGCGGCGCGCTATTGGCATCAGTCGCGCACGGCGCGGGCGAGCATCGCGAGGAAGTCGTC
>JBJTJN010000039.1:0-3031 GCA_046095485.1 Actinomycetota bacterium | reverse complement strand
GCGGGGGAGGCATACGCTCAGGTCGCGGACTTCGAGGTCCTCGTCCTGAAGGGCGGTGAGTAGTGCCTGACGCGCCCGCGAAGTGGGTGTACGCATTCAGCGAGGGGTCGCGCGAGATGCGCGACCTGCTGGGTGGCAAGGGCGCCAACGTGGCGGAGATGACGCGGCTCGGGCTGCCGGTGCCACCCGGATTCACGATCACCACCGCGGCGTGCATCGCCTACCTGCGGGACGACCGCACGTTCCCCGCCGGCCTCGAGGATCAGGTGCGCGAGCAGCTCGGGCGCCTCGAGGCCGATGCCGGCAAGCGCCTCGGCGACCCGCGTGACCCCCTGCTGGTGTCGGTGCGCTCCGGTGCGCGCGACTCCATGCCCGGGATGATGGACACCATCCTCAACCTCGGCCTGGGCGACTCGAGCGTGGAGGGGCTTGCCGAGGTCACCGGCAACCACCGGTTCGCGTGGGACTCCTATCGGCGGTTCATCCAGATGTACGCCGACGTGGTGTGCGAGGTGCCGAAGCACCTGTTCGAGTCGGCGCTGGGCGCACTCAAGGCCGACCGCGGGGCCGAGTCGGACGTGGACCTCACCACCGACGACCTGCGCGGCCTCGTGGACACCTACAAGGCCATCTTCCGGGAGCACCGGGGCGAGGACTTCCCGCAGGATCCCCGCGAGCAGCTCGAGGGATCGATACGCGCGGTGTTCGAGAGCTGGGAGAACCGACGCGCGTACGACTACCGGCGCCTGCATGGAATCCCGCACGACCTCGGCACGGCGGTGAACGTGCAGCGCATGGTGTTCGGTAACACCGGCGACCAGTCGGCCACCGGCGTGGCCTTCACGCGCAACAACGTCACGGGCGAGAGCGGCAGGCCGTTCGGCGACTTCCTGGTGAACGCCCAGGGCGAGGACGTGGTGGCCGGCATCCGCACGCCCCGCCCCCTCGAGGAGCTCGAGTCGGTGCTGCCTGACGCCTTCCGCGAGCTCATCGAGACCATGGCGATGCTCGAGCGCACCTATCGCGACATGCAGGACGTCGAGTTCACGATCGAGGACGGCCGCCTGTACATGCTGCAGACCCGCAGCGGCAAGCGCAGCGCGTTCGCGCGCGTGCGCATCGCCGTCGACCTGGTGGAGGAGGGGCTCGTCACCGAGGAGGAGGCCCTGCGCGACCTGGTGGACCCCTCGCAGGTGCCCCAACTGCTGCTGCCGCAGCTCGATGCCGCCGGCGCGGGGGATGCGCTGGCCCGCGGGGTGAACGCCTCCCCGGGCGCGGCCGTGGGTGCCATCGTGCTCACCGCCGACGAGGCGGCGCGCCGTGGGGACGCTGGCGAGGCGGTGATCCTCGTGCGCGACGAGACCACTCCGGACGACCTGCACGGAATGATCGCCGCGCGCGGCATCATGACCGCCCGCGGCGGCAAGACCAGCCACGCGGCGATCGTGGCCGTGGGCATGGGGCGGCCCGCGGTGTGCGGGGTGCACGACCTGGAGTTCGGCGAGGGCGGCACCCTGCGCATCGCGGGGAGGCCGTTCGCCGCCGGGGATGTGATCACCATCGACGGCTCGTCGGGCAGCGTGTTCGCGGGCGAGGCGCCGCTCATCGAGGCCGACCCCAACAATCCATACCTGGCGACGATCCTCGAGTGGGCCGACCGGGCGCGTGACCTGACCGTGCGCACCAACGCCGACACCCCCGGCGATGCGCGTCGCGCCCGCGAGTTCGGCGCAGAGGGCATCGGCCTGTGCCGCACCGAGCACATGTTCTTCAGCGACGAGCGCGTGCCGATCGTGCAGTCGATGATCATGAGCGACGACGACGAGCAGCGCCGGCGCCTGCTGGCCCTGCTGCGCCCCTTCCAGATCGACGACTTCACGGCGATCTTCCGCGAGATGCGCGGCCTGCCCGTGACGATCCGCCTGCTCGACCCGCCGCTGCATGAGTTCCTGCCCAACCTGGTGGACCTCACGCTCGAGGTGGAGCGCCTGCACGAATCGGGCCACACGAACCCCGAGCTCGAGAAGCAGCTGGCCCGCGTGATGCAGCTGCACGAGCTCAACCCCATGCTCGGCACCCGCGGCGTGCGACTGGGCCTGGAGTTCCCCGACATCTACCGCATGCAGGCATCGGCGATCATGACGGCCGCGGTGGCGGTGCGCGACGAGACCGGCGAGCCGCCGATCGTCGAGATCATGATCCCGCTCGTGGGCTTCCGGGAAGAGCGTCGTCGCGCGCGGCGCATCGTGACCGAGGAGGTCGAGAGCGTTCTGGCGGCATCGGACGGGCTCCCGATCGAGTACCTCATCGGCACGATGATCGAGTTGCCGCGCGCGGCGCTCACCGCCGACAGCATCGCCGAGGAGGCCGACTTCTTCTCGTTCGGCACCAACGACCTCACGCAGACCACCCTGGGCTTCTCGCGCGACGACGCCGAGGGGGCCTTCCTCACCGCGTACCTGCAGGACAACGTGTTGCTCACCAACCCGTTCGAGACCCTCGACATCGATGGCGTGGGGCAGCTCATCCGCATCGCCGCCCACGGCGCGCGCCCGGTGCACCCCGGGATCAAGATGGGCATCTGCGGCGAGCACGGGGGGGACCCCCCGTCCATCGGCTTCTGCCACGACGTCGGCCTCGACTACGTGTCGTGCTCGCCGTTCCGGGTGCAGGTGGCTCGCATCGCGGCGGGACAGGCGGCCCTGAGGGGCCCGCACGGAGCGGGCGCCTAGCGTGACCGACCCGCGGCGCGGGTGTAGCATCGCCGCTCGCGCACGAGTCCCCCGGAGGAGTCCCGATAGCCACTGAGGAGCGCTACAGGCCCGGAAGCCTGGCCGACCTGATCGAGATGATCATCGACGGCTGGCAGGTGGACCGCCTGCACTACGCAGACGACTGCGCCATGTGCGAGGACGACCCGCACGTGCCGGCCGCCTTCATCGAGCTCACGCGCCCCGACCAGGGTCGCTATGGCATCTACATCCCCGACGACGGCAAGGCGCTCTCGCACCGCGCGCTGATCTCGCTGTTC
>JBJTJN010000038.1:0-21506 GCA_046095485.1 Actinomycetota bacterium | reverse complement strand
CGCGCTGCGGCGCTGGGCCCAGCGCAACGTGTCGGCGGGCCTCACGGGCGACCGCGAGGCAATGGTGCGCGGAATGGCGCTGGGTGGCGGCGATGGGCTCTCCGACGCAGCGTCCACCAGCATGCGCGACGCGGGCCTGTGGCACCTGCTCGCGGTGAGCGGGCAGAACGTGGCGGTGATCGGCATCGGGGTGGTGGCCGCCCTCGGTGCCCTCGGCATCGCCCGCGTGCGACGGGTGGTGATGGCAGGCAGCGCCATGCTGGCGTACTGCCTGGCCTGCGACGGCGGGGCATCGGTGCTGCGCGCGGGCCTGATGGGCGCCATCGGGGTGGCCGCCGACCTGCGCGGCGGGCGCCGGGCGCCGTGGAATGCCCTGCTCGTGGCGCTGGCCGCGATGCTGGCCCTCGACCCGCTCGCCATCGGTGACCCCGGGCTGCAGTTGTCGTTCGCCGCCGTGGCGGGGTTGTTCGCCATCGCGCCGCCGGTGGGCGAGTGGTTGCGGGGCGTGATGCCCGGTCGCGCCGCCGACCTGGTGGCGCAGTCCGCCGGGGCCGGGCTGGCCACGGCGCCCGTGCTGGCGCTGGGCTTCGGCAGCATCTCGTTGGTCGGGCTCATCGCCAACCTGGTGGCCGTGCCCGTGGCGGGGCCCGTGGTGGTGGCCGCCATGCTGGGCGTGGCGGGCAATGCCCTGTGGCACCCGCTGGGCGTGCTGCTGGCGTGGTTCGCGGCCCTCGGGGCGTCGATCATCCTCTGGGTGGCCCGCCTGGCGGCGGCCATCCCGGGCGCCGTGCAGCAGGTGCCGCCGTGGGGAGCCCTGCCGCTGGCGTTGCTTGCCGCCGCGCCGCCCCTGGCCTGGTGGTGGCTGAGGAGGGTGCCGCCGCCGCCCCTTGGCACCGGACGCCTGGATGATGCGGCGGGCAGGCCGTCCCCGGTCCCCGCCACGGCGTCCCCGGTCGCCGCTGCGCCGTCGCCGGGCGCCGCTGCGCCGCGGAGATCCCCCGCGCCGGGGCAGGGGGCCGTGCGCTTCGGTGCGCGCACGGCGGTTGCCGTGGTGCTGGTGGTGGCAGCGCTCTGGATCCTCGCGCCCATGATCCCGGGCTGCGGGCACCCCGCCCTTCCCGCCGGGCCGGCCGTGCGCATGCTCGACGTGGGGCAGGGGTCGGCTGTGGCGCTGCGGTCGGGGGGCGTGGTGGATGTGCTGGTTGATGCCGGCCCGCCGGGCGAGCCCGCCCCGGTGGTGGCCGCGCTCGATCGCATGGGCGCGTCCGCCGTTGGCGCGCTGGTGGTGAGCCACGGCGCCGACGACCATGCGGGGGGAGGCCTCGACCTCATCGACCGCGGCCGGGTGGGGCGCCTGGTGCTGCCCGCCGGCGATGCATCCGCCCCGCTCGTGCGGCAGCTGGCGCGCCGGGCGGGGGATGCCGGCGTGCCCGTTGAGTGGGCCGGGGGGGGGGTGGCCGTTCAGGCCGGGGCCTGGGATGTGACGGTGATCGGGCCGGGCGACCGCGTGCCGCCGTCCGCAGATGCCAACGAGCGCTGCCTGGTGCTGCGCGCGCGGGCGGATGGCATCACGGCGCTCATCCCGGGCGATGCCGAGAGCCCGTCGCTGGCCGGGTTGCCGCTTGCGCCCGTGGACGTGCTGCAGGTGCCCCACCACGGGTCGGACGATCCCGGGCTGCCGGGAGTGCTGGATCGCCTGCGCCCTGCGGTGGCGCTGGTATCGGCGGGCGAGGGCAACAGTTACGGGCATCCGCGGGCCGCCACCCTGCAGGCGCTGGGCCAGGCCGGCGCGCGGGTGCAGCGCACGGACCGCGATGGCGACATCGACGTGCGCGCGGGCGGCAGCGGCATCATCGTGGCTCCCGGGTAGCCTTGGCGCGTGTCCACGAAGGAGCCGCTCAAGCCCGTCTACTGGATCCACGGCGAGGACCGCGCCAAGGTGGACCTCGCGGTGCATCGGCTGGTCACGCGCGTGGAGGCCGAGGGCGGGATGCCCGCCGAGAGGTTCGAGGCATCCGAGGTGCCGGCCACCGAGGTGCGGGCCGCATGCGAGGCGATGTCGTTCGGTGGCACGCGGCTGGTGCTTGTGCGCCGGGTGGACGACTGGAAGGCCGCCGACGTGGAGCCGCTCATCGAGTACCTCGACGATCCGGTTCCCACCACGTGCCTGGCGCTGGTGGCCGACGGCACCCCCACGCCACGCATGCTCAAGGCCGTGGAGGCCGCGGGCCAGGTGCTCGCCTACGGCCCGCCGCCCGACAAGCGCGGCAACGAGAAGGCGCGGGCCAAGTGGTTCCGCGAGTTCATCCAGGGCGAGGTGAAGAAGCGCGGCAGCACGATCAGCGGTCCGCTGGCCGACGAGGTGGTGCGGCGCGCCGGGCGCGCGGGAAGTGATGCCGGGCACCTGGCCAACGAGGCGGCCAAGCTCGCCGTGGCGGCCGGGGACGCCCCCGTGCAGAAGGAGCACGTTGAGGCCCTCGTGGTGGTGGATCCTGAGGCCAAGGCCTACCTGCTGGGCGACCTCATCGTGTCGGGCGACTCACGCGCGGCGCAGGACCTGCTGGCCGACCTCGCGGGAGGCAGCGACACCACCGACCCCGTGGTGATCCAGCGCATGCTGGCCCGCCACTTCCGCGGCATCGCGGTGGCCCAGGCCCCCGGCGCCACGCAGGACGACGTGGAGCGCATCACGGGCCTCAAGGGCTATCCGGCGCAGAAGGCCGTGGAGCACGCCCGGCAGGTGGCCCCGGGCGCCGGCGAGTGGTGCGTGGCGCGCCTTGCCGACCTGGAACTCGACCTGCGCGTGTCTGCGCTCACCGACCTCGGCACCTCGCGCGGCGACGGCGAGCGCATGGTGCTCGAGTTGGGAGTGCGCGACCTCATCGGCGCGTGCCGGGGCGGCTGACCCGGGCGGTCCCCGCGCACGCACCCGGGCTGCTTGCCTGCTGTCGGCGACGACCGTAATCTGGCTCGCATGAGCCACCCCCGGATGGTCCGTGTGCCGCTCCTCGCCCTCGGCGCCCTGGTGCTCGGAGGGTCCCTCGTGCCCGCCTCGGGCCTTGCCGCGAAGAAGCCCGCCGGCAAGAAGGCCTGCGTGCTGAAGAAGAAGGCCAAGTGCAAGAAGGCCAAGCTCATCAAGGTGAAGGTGGGCAAGCAGAACCTCTCGGGGGCGAATCTGGCGGGGGCCACGATCGCCGGGGCGAAGTTCACCGGCACCGACCTGACCGGCGTCGACCTCACCGGCGCGACGATCACCAACACCACCTTCACCAACGTGAAGGTGGGTGGGATGGTGCTGGACCGCGCGCGGGTGGGCGGGGTCACCTTCACCCGGGCAACGATCAGCGGCGCACGCCAGGCCGCCCGGGTTCAGCAGTGCGACGTCGCTTCTGACGCGCAGGACCCGCAGGCGGTCGTGTACACATGCACGGGCGGCGGGGTGTCGTTCCGCGATGCCTCGTTCCTGGGCAACGTGACGATTCGCGATTCGACTATTCCGCGCTCCAACTTCTCGAACGCGCAGACGTTCCGTTCCGGCGCCAGCGCACCGCTCGGCCAGCCATTTGGATTCTGGGCCCTCTCCCTGCTCGGGACCGACGCCAGCCAGAGCACCTGCAGCGGCGCCAAGGTGCTCATCGTGGCGGACAAGTCGAACGTCTCGAGGTCCGCATTCGACGGCGCGAAACTCGGGCGCTGGACGGACACGAATGCGTCCAGCAGTTCTGTGCTGGGCGCATCGTGGTTGGTGTACGTCCCCGGCCCCGGCGTCAAGGTCGACATGACCGGGGTCCGGGGGCTCGGGGGCCCGACCTCGGTTCGCGTTGCACTGGGGGCCGGCTTGCCCCAGGCCTTCGTCGGCCCCGTGAACATCCGCGAGGACGGCTACTGGCGGGCGGGCATCCTGTGCAAGGGTCTCGCCAACCCGTGCGCGAACGACAGGGTGGCGGTGGACGCTCCGGTGGTCGTGAGCGCGCTCGCCACGTCGCCCGTCGAGTTCACGGGTGCCCCGGCGAAGTGGTCATGCACCCGCACGCCCGATCTGGTGACGACGGCCGCATATCCCTACGGGGCCACCTGCCGGGCGCCGGCAGCCACGACGGATGCGACGACGCTCACCCTCCGGCCCTACTCGCCGAGGACCGTCCGCGTGGTGGCAAAGGATGGCCTCAACCCGTCGCAGGACTGGGCTCTCAGCACCATCCGCCTGGATGTGGTGTCTGACGCCGGGGCCGTGCTCGACACGACCACATGCTCGTCGGCCGCCACGTGCAGCAAGGTGGTCAACGATGGAGAGAAGGTCTCGGTGACGGTCGCCGACGCCGTGCAGCAACTGGTGGGGTGGTGTTACGAGGGGGCGAGCATGTTCACCGCGACCGCCCCGCCCAACAGCACGTACGCCTGCCCGGCCGAGGCCATAACGGCCGACCGCACCGTGACGGTGTACGCCTCCTAGGCGGCGGACTTCGCCGCGAGGCGCGCCACGCGGGCCTTGCGACGGGCAGCGGTGTTCTTGTGCATCGCACCGCGGGCTGCCGCGCGGTCGATGGTCTTCATCATCTCGGCGGCCTGCTCGGGGGTGATGGCCTCACCCGACTCGGCGGCAGTGGAGAGGCGCTTCATGCCGCTGCGCACGGTGGAGCGGTAGCGGATGTTGGTGTCCCTCTGCTTGAGGGAACGACGGTTGCGCTTCTTCTGCTGCTTGATGTTGGCCACGCGGGATTCTCCGTATTGCGGTAGGTCGGCCGGGTATCGTAGCAACGGATGACCGGGGCGACGCCGCGAGCGTGACGGACACAGGCACTGCTCAGCGCCGCCGGGGAACCGGCGGGCTCGGACGGTCGACGGCGCTTTTCTCGTTCTGGACGGCGGTGAGCCGCGTGGCGGGGCTGGTGCGCGAGATCCTCGCCGCCGCCCTGTTCGGCACCGTCGGGGCCATCAACGCGTTCGTCATCGCGTTCCAGGTGCCCAACCTGTTGCGCAGCCTTGTGGCCGACTCGGCCATCTCGGCGGCCATGGTGCCCATCTACACGCAGCTGCAGGAGGAGAACCGCGAGCGCGACGCCCAGCGCCTGGTGGGTGCGCTGGCAAGCGTGGTGACCCTGGGCCTGGGGGCCATCACGGTGGTGGCCATCATCATCGCGCCGTGGCTCATGCCGCTGTTCGCCCCCGGGCTCGACCAGCAGCTGCAGGACCAGGTGGTGTGGCTCGCGCAGCTGATGTTCC
Source organism: Actinomycetota bacterium (assembly GCA_046095485.1). Taxonomy (GTDB): domain Bacteria; phylum Actinomycetota; class Thermoleophilia; order Miltoncostaeales; family Miltoncostaeaceae; genus SYFI01. The sequence goes on along the minus strand of JBJTJN010000038.1, from coordinate 16,283 downwards.
CCATCGTCCCGCTGCTCGGGCTCACGGGAATCGTGGCCGGGGTGCTGCAGGCCGAAGGCAGGTTCACCCCCACGGCGTTCGTGCCGGTGCTGTGGAACGCCGTGATCATCGTGGCGCTGGGCGTGTTCGCGCCGTTCGCCCCCGAGGACAACCGCATCTGGATCTACGCGCTGGGAATCCTCGCCGGCACGCTGGCCCAGTTGCTGTACCTGCTGCCGAAGCTCAAGGACCTTGGGCCATTCCCCATTTCGCTGGGATTCGGCAACCGCCTGGTACGGCGCGTGCTGGTGCTCATGCTGCCGGTCACCGTGGGGCTGGGGCTCATCAACATCAACGCGGTGGTGGACGGCATCTTCGCCACGCTGGTGAGCGACCAGGCCCCGCGTGCGATCGACGCCGCATTCCGCCTGTACATCCTGCCGCAGGGGGTGTTCAGCGTGGCCATCTCCACGGTGCTGTTCCCCACCATCTCGCGCATGGCGGCCAACCGCGATTACCCGGGCCTGCGCGACGCCGTGGCGTCGGGCCTGCGGCAGATCTTCTTCCTGCTGCTGCCGGCCTCGGCGTTCCTCATGGTGCTGTCGGAGCCGGTCGTGCGGCTGGTGTACCAGCGTGGCGCGTTCGACGGCTACTCCACGCTCATCACGTCCGAGGCGCTGTTCTTCTTCACCATCGGGCTGGTCTTCAACGGCGCGAGCCTGCTGCTCATCCGCGCCTTCTTCAGCCTGCAGCAGCCGTGGCTGCCCACCGCCATCGCCGGCATCGGCGTGCTGGTGAACGCCGCGCTCAACGCGATCCTGTACATCCCGCTGGGGGTCGGGGGCATCCCGCTGTCCACGTCGATCACCAGCCTCGTCACCTTCCTGGCGCTCGTCTACTACCTGAGCAAGCGCACCGGCGACCTCGATGGCCGGTTCATCGCCGAGGGCTTCGTGCAGGCATTGGGCGCCGCCATCGTGGCGGGCTTCCTCGGCTGGCTGGTGTGGCGCGTGCTCGACGATGCCTTCGGCGCGTCGCTGCTCGCGCAGCTGGTGTCGGTGGGCATGGCCGCCGCCGCAACGCTGTTCGCGATCATCGCCGCCGCCCGGGCCATGAACATGCCCGAGATGACGGCGATACTGAGGGTGCTCAGCCGCCGTCGCGGACTGCGATAGGGTCGCCCCGTGGACCAGTCGCACATCCGCAACTTCTCGATCATCGCCCACATCGACCATGGCAAGTCGACGCTGGCCGATCGCATCCTGCAGCTCACGGGCGCAATCAGCGACCGCGAGATGCGCGAGCAGGTGCTCGACTCCATGGACCTCGAGCGCGAGCGCGGCATCACCATCAAGGCCCAGGCCGTGCGGGTGATGTACACGGCTGATGACGGCGAGACCTACCAGCTGAACCTCATCGAGACGCCCGGACACGTGGACTTCTCGTATGAGGTGTCGCGCAGCCTTGCCGCGTGCGAGGGCGCGCTGCTGGTGGTGGACGCCAGCCAGGGCATCGAGGCCCAGACGCTGGCCAACGCCTACCTGGCCATCGAGGGCGACCTCGAGCTGGTGCCGGTGCTCAACAAGATCGACCTGCCCGCGGCCGACCCCGACCTGCACGCGCGGGCCCTGGCCGACCTCATCGGCGACGACCCCGAGCACGTGCTGCGCATCTCGGCCAAGACCGGCCAGGGCGTGAAGGACGTGCTCGAGGCCATCGTCAACCGGGTGCCCCCGCCCGCCGGCGACCCCGTCGCGCCGCTTCGCGCGCTGGTGTTCGACTCGGTGTATGACCAGTACCGCGGCGTGGTGGCGTTCGTGCGCGTGATGGACGGCGAGCTGAAGGCCGGCCAGCAGGTGCGCGCCATGGCCACCGGCGCCGACTTCGCAGCCGAGGAGGTGGGCGTGATGTCGCCCGCCATGACGCCCGTGGGCCACCTGTCGGCGGGGGAGAGCGGATACATCGTCACGGGGCTCAAGAGCCTGGTGGATCTGCGCGTGGGCGACACGCTCACCCTCACGGCATCGGCCGCCGCCGAGGCGTTGCCGGGGTACCGCGAGGCCAAGCCCATGGTGTTCTGCGGGCTCTTCCCCGTGGACGCCGACGACTACCCCGACCTTCGCGACGCCCTCGAGAAGCTGTCGCTCAACGACGCCTCGCTGGTGTGGGAGCCGGAGACCTCGCAGGCGCTGGGCTTCGGGTTCCGCTGCGGGTTCCTCGGGCTGCTGCACATGGACATCATCCGCGAGCGGCTCGAGCGCGAGTACGACCTCGACCTCATCACCACCACGCCCAACGTGGAGTACGAGGTGACCACCACCTCGGGCGAGCATCTCGAGGTGCGCTCGCCGGTCGACCTGCCGAGCCCCAACCACATCGAGCAGATCGAGGAGCCCTACGTGCGCTGCACCATGCTGGTGCCGCAGGACTTCGTGGGCGCGGTGATGGGCCTCTGCCAGGAGCGGCGCGGCAACTTCGTGACGATGACGCCCATCGAGAACCGCCAGCAGGTGGTGTACGACATGCCGCTGGCCGAGATCGTGCTCGACTTCTACGACCAGCTGAAGTCGCGCACGCGCGGGTATGCGTCGCTCGACTACGACCCCATCGGCTACCGCCAGAGCCCGCTCGTGAAGCTGGACATCCTGCTGGCGGGCGAGCCCGTGGACGCCCTCTCGATGATCGTGCACCGCGACAGCGCCTATGCCCGTGGCAAGGGGCTGGTGGAGAGGTTGAAGGAGACCATCCCGCGCCAGATGTTCGAGGTGCCGGTGCAGGCGGCGATCGGCGGCAAGATCATCGCCCGCGAGACCGTGAAGGCGAAGCGCAAGGACGTGCTGGCCAAGTGCTACGGCGGTGACATCAGCCGCAAGCGCAAGCTGCTCGAGAAGCAGAAGGAGGGCAAGAAGCGCATGAAGCACGTGGGCAGCGTGGAGGTGCCGCAGGAGGCCTTCCTGGCCGTGCTGCAGCTGGATGGGGCATCGGGGCAGTGACCGGCGGCGATCCCGCGGGGGTCGCGCACCTGTACGTGCACCTGCCCTTCTGCGCCTCGCGGTGCGGGTACTGCGCGTTCGTGGTGGAGGTGGGGCGCGACGACGCCCGCGACGCCTACCTGCGGGCGGTGCTGGCCGAGCTGCATCGCGAGCGCCATGTGCTCGGGCCGCTGCACACGGTGTACCTGGGCGGCGGCACGCCCACGCTCATGGGCGCCGACCGGCTGGCGACGCTGCTGGGGAAGATCCGCCCCATGCTGGCCCCGGGGGCCGAGGTGACCGTGGAGGCCAACCCCGAGACCATGGACGACGCCCTGGCCGGCGCGCTGGCCGACGCCGGGGTGACCCGCGTGTCGCTGGGCGCGCAGTCGTCGCGGCCGCACCTGCTCGAGGTGCTCGACCGCCGCGCGCGGCCGGGCGATGCCGAGCGCGCCGCGAGGGCCGTGCGCGACGCGGGAATCCCCCAGTTGTCGATGGACCTCATGCTGGCGGTGCCGGGGCAGTCACCCGACGACCTGGCCGCCGACCTCGACTGGGTCACCTCCCAGGGGCCCGATCACGTGTCGTGGTACGAGCTGGAGTTCAAGGAGGGCAGCGCCATCGCGCGTGGGCCCCATGCGCCGCCCGACGACGACCTGGCCGCCGACCTGTACGAGCAGGCCGTGGAGGGGCTCGAGAGCGCCGGCTACCACTGGTACGAGCTGGCCAACTTCGCGCGCCCCGGGGCCGAGTGCCGGCACAGCCTCGCCTACTGGCATGCGCGCGACTACCTGGGCATCGGCGTGGGGGCGGTGAGCACCCTCGAGGACGAGCGCCGCCGCAACGCGCCGGGCCTCGACCGCTACATGGCGGCGCTGGATGAGGGCGCGGAGCCCCCGCGCACCCGCGAGGCCGTGGACGCCGATACCCGCCGACGCGAGCGCTGGATGCTCGGCACGCGCCTTGATGAGCCGCTCGACATCGCATGGGCCGGGCCGCCGGACAACCCCGATGCGCTGGGCGCGCTGCAGGACCGCGGGCTGCTGGAACGGCGCGATGGCACCGTGGTGCTCACGCGCCGTGGCCGACTGCTTCAAAATGCCGTGGTGCAGCAGATCATGGACTTCGCATGAGCACCACCGACGCCGACACCACCGCTCCGCTCACCCCTCGCCAGGAGGACATCCTGCGCGCGGTCGTGCGCAGCCACATCGAGAGCGGCCAGCCCGTGGGCAGCAAGCACATCGCGGGCAGCGGCGGGCTCGACTGGGCGTCGTCCACCATCCGCAACGAGCTGCACCGCCTCGAGGAGATGGGGTTCCTCGACCACCCGCACACCTCGGCGGGGCGGGTGCCCACCGAGGCCGGGTATCGCTACTACGTGGACGAGCTGCTGCCGCGCGAGCCGCTGCCATCCACCGGCACCGACCTGCAGCGCACCCTCGGCGCCGACGTGGCGCATGTTGAGGTGGACCAGACCCTGCGCCGCCTGGCCGACGCCATATCGGAGGTCACCGACCTGCTGGGCGTGGTCACCGGGCCGCCCGTGGCGTCGGCCACCGTGCGCCACGTGGAGGTGCTGCTGCTGCAGCCGCAGATCGTGACCGTGGTGGTCATCACCTCCACGGGGGATGTCACCAAGCGGCTGTTCGCCTTCGACCGACCGGTGGACCCCGGCGTGGCCGACTGGGCGGCGGCGTTCCTCAACGAGCGCGTGCAGGGGCGGGCCGTGGGCTCGCGCAGCCTGGCGTCGCGCCTGGCCGACCCGTCGCTCGGGCCCACCGAGCGGGCGTTCCTCGAGGCCATCATGCCCGCGCTCACCGACATGCAGGAGGACCGCGCGGTGTACATGTCGGGGCAGGCGCGCGTGCTCACCGATGCCCGGCGCGGGGAGATCACGGAGATCGACGGCCTCATGCGGGCACTGGAGGAGCGCTACGCGCTGCTGGCGGTGCTGCGCGGCGCGCTCGACGGATCGCGCACCTACCTGCGCATCGGGTCGGAGCTGCCCACCGATCTCTCGGGGGTGTCGATCGTCGCGGCCGGGTACGGTCCCCCGCGGGGCAACCTCGGGGCGGTGTCGCTCATCGGGCCGGTGCGCATGGACTACGCGCTGGCCATCGCCACCGTGCGCGAGGCATCCCGGGCGCTGTCGGCATACGTGGAGGACGTGTACGGGTGAGCGAGGACCCGCGGTTCGAGATCCTCGAGGTGTGGCGCAGGCCGCTCGGTGACGACGGCACGGCCGCCGTGCGCGTGCTCGCGCGCGTGGAGTCGGGTGCCTATGGGCCCGAGGAGTACGCCGTGGGCGTGAGCATCGACCCCGACTCGGTGTTCGATCCCGTGTCGGAGGAGACCGACGTGTTCTCGGGCCTCACGTTCGCCGAGGCGCACTGGGTGGCGGCGGTGATCGCCAGCAACGAGCGCCGGGCCGAGGATGCCGAGGCCCTGCTGTTCGACCTGCGCGTGCCGGTCGACCTGGAGTGGCGCGACATCGACCTCTCATCGGTGGTGGTGGAGCCCGGGGGCGTCAAGTCGACGCCGCTGGTGCCGTGGGACCCCATGGACGCCCCGGCGTCCACCCGCTGGGCCATCGCCACCTACACGCTCGACTGCGGCCACCAGGCCGTGGAACTGTTGCGCCAGGACCCCGACTCGGCGCCGTTCTGGATCGAGCAGGGCGCCGTGGACCACCTTGCCGCGCGCGATGCCCGCAGCCTGGCCCGCATGCTGCTCGAGGCGTCCACGCTCGAGGAGGCCCGCGTGCTGGTGGAGTCGGCGCAGGCCAACCTGGCCACGCATCCCGAGGAGCACCCCGGGGGGGACGATGCCGACCACGCGTGATTACTACGAGGTGCTGGGGGTATCGCGCGGCGCATCCGACCAGGAGATCAAGTCGGCCTTCCGTCGGCTGGCGCGCGAGTTGCACCCCGATGTGAACCCGGGTGACCCCACGGCCGAGGAGCGCTTCAAGGAGGTCGCGGAGGCCTACGAGGTGCTCTCCGACGCCGACCAGCGCGCGCGCTACGACCGCTTCGGCCACGCTGGCGTACGCGGTGCCGGCGGCGGCGCGGGGGCGCAGGGGTTCGGGTCGTTCCAGGACATCTTCGATGCCTTCTTCGGAGGGGCCGACATCTTCGGCGCGGGCGGCCCCGCGGCCGGCGAGGACGTGCTGGTGGCCACGCAGGTCACGTTCGTGGAGTCGGCGCTCGGCGTGGAGAAGGACGTCGTGGTGGAGCGCGTGGAGGAGTGCCAGGCGTGCGATGGCGTGGGCGCGGCGCCCGGCACCGAGGTGCACACCTGCCCCACCTGCGGCGGCGCGGGCCAGATACGCCAGGCGGTGAGCACCCCCCTGGGGCAGATGGTGCGCCAGACCCCCTGCCCATCGTGCCGCGGAACGGGGCGCGAGATCTCCACGCCATGCGGCACCTGCGGGGGCCGCGGGCGGGTGCGCGCGCGATCGGCCGTGAGCGTGCGCGTGCCGGCGGGAATCGCCACGGGGCAGCGCATCCGGCTGCAGGGGCGCGGCGGTGCGGGCGACCCCGGGGCGCCGGATGGCGACCTCTATGTGGAGGTGCGCGTGCTGCCCGACGACCGCTTCATCCGCGACGACCTGGACATCATCCACGAGGTCGGCATCCCCGTGACGGCAGCGATGACCGGCACCACCATCTCGGTGCCCACCATCGAGGGCGAGGAGCAGGTGGAGGTGCGCGCGGGAATCCAGCCCGGCGCGGAAATACGCCTCAAGGGCAAGGGATTCCCCGTGGTGCACGGCCGACAGCACGGCGACCAGGTGGTGGTGGTGGACGTCCGCGTGCCGCGCATCACGTCTGACGAGGGCCGCGAGGCACTGCGTCCGCTGTCCGAGCACCTCGAGGAGCACGGGGACGATGGCGACGACGAGGGCTTCTTCGGCCGCCTCCGCCACGCCTTCCGCTGATCGCATCATCCGGCTCACGGCCGTGGTGGCCGCGGGCGACGCCGACCTTGCCGTGGCCGAGTGCCACGCGCTCACCGGGGTCGGCTGCATGCAGGGCGATGCCCAGGGCGCCCGCGTGGCCATCGACATCTGGATTCCCGCCGCCCAGTGCCCGGGAGCCGCTGCCTTGCGCACGCACCTGGCCGCCGCGGGAGTGGACGCCACGGTGTCGCAGGCCGATCAGGACGATTCATGGCGCGACGCCCTGCGCGACTTCCACCAGCCCGTGGTGGCCGGGCGCGTGCGCGTGCGACCGCCATGGGTGGCGCCGGTGGCCGGAGTGCACGACGTGGTGATCGACCCCGGCATGGCCTTCGGCACCGGGCAGCACCCCACCACGCGCACGGCGCTCGAGCTGCTGCAGCGCATCCCCGTGCGCGGCGCCGTGCTCGACGCCGGGTGCGGGTCGGGAATCCTCGCCATCGCCGCCCGCAGGCTGGGCTTCGGGCCCGTGGTGGCCATCGACTTCGACCCCGACTCCGTGGCGGCGACCGCCCGCGCGGCCCGCGCCAATATGGTGCACGGCATCGACGTGCGCCGGGTGGTGATCGGGGAGGACCCACTGCCAATCGCCCCGGTGCTGCTGGCCAACATCACGCTCGAGGTGCTCACGGTGCTCGCGCAGCAGATCGCCGGGGCGCCGGCACCTGGCGCCTCCGAGGCACCCGGCGCCGCCGTGGCACCTGGCGCCGCGCGCACCTCGCCGGCATGCGCGGTGGAGCACGCCGTGCTGTCGGGGCTGCGCGAGCACGAGGTGGACGCCGCAGTGGCCGCGTTCGCCCCCCTGGGGCTGGCCGAGGCCGAGCGCATGCCTGAGGACGGCTGGGCGTCGGTGAGGCTGCAGGCGTGAGTCGGTCGGCCGCGCACAGGTTCCGGTACGTGGTGCCCGCCGATCCCGCGGACGGTGCCCCCGTGGTGCTGGGCGACGCCGACTCGCATCACCTGGCGAGGGTCGTGCGGCGCAGGGCCGGGGACGAGGTGGAGGTGATCGCGCCCTCGGGGCTGCTGTGGCCGTGCGTGGTGGACGACCCCGGGCCACCGGCGGTGCTGCGGGTGGCGGGCGATCCTCGCGAGGCGCCGATCGCGCCACCGGTGCACCTGTGGGTGGGCCTGTGCGATGCATCGCGCCTCGACCTGATCGCCGAGAAGGCGGCCGAGCTCGGCGCGTTGTCGCTCGGCGTGATGTCCACCGCGCGCGCCAAGCGGGTGCCCGACGCTCGGGCCTGGGGCAAGCGCGCCGAGCGCATGGCCCGGGTGGCCGAGGCCGCGGCCCGCCAGAGCGGCCGGGGCACGTGGCCCGCCCCGGGGCCGCTGATACCGTTCGAGCACGTGCTGAGCCAGATCGTTCCCGAGGAGGGGGTCATCCTCGATCCCCGCGCCACCGCGCCTCTCGCGCAGGTGCTGGGTGCCCGCCCGCACGACGCCCCGGTGGCCCTGCTGGTGGGCCCGGACACCGGGTTCGCCGACGACGAACTGCAGGCCGCGGCGGGTCGCGGCATCACCGCCGCGGGCCTGGGCGACGGCATGCTGCGCACCGAGACGGCGGCCATCGCGGCGCTGGCGCTGACCACCAGCGGGCGCGAGGGGATGGGCTGATGGCCGACGACTGCCTGTTCTGCAGGATCGCCGCGGGCGAGATCCCCGCGGAGGTGGTGCGCCGCGAGAACGGCATGGTGGCCTTCAACGACATCAACCCGAAGACTCCCGTGCACGTGCTGGTCATCCCCGAGCGGCACGTCGACTCGCTCGCCGGGGTGGAGGGGCTCACGCCCGCGGAGCGATCGGACATGCTGGCGTTCGTCGCCGCGGTGGCGCGCGAGCACGACCTCGAGCCCACCGGGTACCGGGTGACCACCAACCATGGCGACGACGCCCGCCAGAGCGTGCATCACCTGCACTGGCACGTGATGGGCGGAACCCGCATGTCGGACATGATGTGAGGCGCGCATGAGCGAGAGGGTCATCGAGGTGCCGGACCGCGTGGCCGTGGAGCTCGCGGGCGAGCACGACGCCGTGATCCGCGCGCTGGAGGACCGCCTGAAGCTCGACATCAGCCTGAGGGGCAACCGCCTGGTGCTCACGGGCGACGACCCCCGCGTGGAGCGCGGCGTGGCCGTGGTGGATGAGCTGGCCCGCCTTGTGGACTCGGGGCGCACCATCGCACCCACGATGATCGAGGCCGTGGCGTCGGCCGTGGAGCAGGCCGGGCGCCCCGACGCCCTGCTGGGCGACGTGGTGTGGCGCCACCGCCAGCGCAGCATCACGCCCACCACGGCGGGCCAGAAGGCCTACGTCGATGCCATCAGGAAGAACACCATCACGTTCGGCATCGGCCCGGCCGGCACGGGCAAGACCTACCTCGCCGTGGCGCTGGCCGCCGCCGCGCTCTCGCGCCGCGAGGTGGGGCGCATCATCCTCACGCGCCCGGCCGTGGAGGCGGGGGAGAAGCTGGGGTTCCTGCCCGGCGACATCGCCGCGAAGGTGGATCCCTACCTGCGCCCGCTCTTCGACGCCATGCACGACATGCTCGACGCCGACCGCGCTCAGCAGTACCTGGAGCGCGGGCAGATCGAGGTGGCTCCGCTGGCGTTCATGCGCGGCCGCACGCTCAACGACTCGTTCATCATCCTCGACGAGGCGCAGAACACCACGATCGAGCAGATGAAGATGTTCCTCACGCGCCTGGGCTTCGGCTCGACCGTGGTGGTGACCGGCGACATTACGCAGGTCGACCTGCCCCGCGATCGCCGGTCGGGCCTGGCCGACATCGAGCGCGTGCTCGGCGGGATACCCGGCATCGGCGTGGTGCGCTTCACCAAGGACGACGTGGTGCGCCACAAGCTGGTGCAGAGCATCGTCGAGGCCTACCGCGTGCACGAGGAGGGCGACAACCCGTGGGGCGACGAGACCTGATCGAGGTCGAGGCACGCCTGGGCGACGGCGCGCAGAGGGTTGACCTGGCGCCGCTCGTCGACCATGTGCGGTTCGCATGCGCGCAGGTGGGCATCGAGCGGGCCACGGTGGGCCTGGTGGTGATCTCGCCCGACGAGATGGCGGACATCAACGGCGCGCACCGCGGCAAGCCGGAGCCCACCGACGTGCTGTCGTTCCCGGTGGACGGCCCCGAGGCACGCGACTGGCCGGCTGACGGACCGCCGCCCGAGCTCGGGGACATCCTCATCTGCCCCGAGGCGGCGCAGGAGCCGCTCACCACGCTTGCCGTGCACGGGCTCCTGCACCTGGTGGGCTATGACCACGAGGTGGACGACGGCGAGATGCTGTCCCTGCAGGACGACATCGTGCACGCGGCCGGGGCGCGATGAGCACGCCCGACGACGACCGCCCCGCGCAGCGCCTGCTGCGCGAGCCGCGCCCCGGGGCGCTTCCCAAGCAGGGGTCGTTGCGCTGGTCGTTCACGTGGGCGTTCGAGGGCATCGTGTTCGTGCTGCGCACGCAGCGCAACATGCAGATCCACGTGGCCGCGGGCGCGCTGGTGCTCATCCTCGCCCTGCTGCTGGGCGTCAGCCGGTTCGAGCTGCTGGCGCTGGTGATCGTGGTGGCGCTCGTGCTGGTGGCCGAGATGTTCAACACGGCGCTCGAGGCCGCCATCGACGCGGTGGTCACCTCGTACCACCCGCTCGTGAAGGTGGCGAAGGACGTTGCGGCCGGTGCGGTGCTCATCGCCGCGCTCGCCGCCATCGCCGTGGCGTACCTCATCCTCTACGGGCGCCTGTCGGAGCCCGGGCGCGACCTGCTGCAGGGCGTGCGGCAGGCGCCCACGCACGTGGCGGTCATCGTCATCGTGGTGGCCGTCATCGCCGTGGTGGCGCTCAAGGCGTATTCGGGTGCCGGCACGGCGCTTCGCGGGGGCTTCCCGTCGGGGCATGCGGCGGTGGCGTTCGCCGCGTGGATGGCCATCACCCTCATCGTGCTGCCGCTCACCCACGGCGCCCTGGTGTCCACCCTGGCGTTCCTCATCGCCCTGCTCGTGGCCCAGTCGCGCGTGGAGGCCGGGTTCCACTCGGCCGCCGAGGTGGTGGCGGGCGCCCTGCTGGGCGCCGGCATCACCCTGCTGCTGTTCCAGATCTGGGGCTGACGGGTGGCGCCTGAGCCCCTGCGGTCGGGCCTGGTGGCCCTGGCGGGCCGGCCCAACGTGGGAAAGTCCACGTTGGCCAATGCGCTGGCCGGCGCGCACGTGGCCGCGGTGTCGGCGCGGCCGCAGACCACGCGCCGCCGCGTGCTCGCCGTGGCGCGCGGCGACGGCTGGCAGGCCGTGCTGCTCGACCTTCCGGGATTCCAGCGCCCGGCCGACCGGCTGACCGAGCGCATGCAGGACACCGTCGACCGCACCGTGGCCGACACCGACGCCGCGCTGTTCGTGCTGAATGCCGCGGAGGAGGTGGGCAGGGGCGATCGCTTCATCGCCGATCGCCTGGCGTCCACCGATCTTCCCGTCGTGGTGGTGGTGAACCAGGTGGACCGCGTCGACCGCGACCGGGTGGCGCAGGTGATCGCGCAGGCCGCGGAGCTCGTGCCCGCGTTCCGTGCCATCCACCCCGTGAGCGCCCTCACGGGGGAGGGGCTCTCGGCGCTGCGCGAGGAGTTCCCGGCGTTGCTGCCCGAGGGGCCGCCGTACTTCCCCGACGGCGTGAGCACCGACCAGACAGACGACGAGATGGCCGCCGAGATGATTCGCGAGGCGGCGATCCAGCGACTTCGCGACGAGGTGCCGCACGCCCTCGCCGTGCAGGTGGAGGAGATCACGCCGGCCCGCACCGGACGACGCGTGGAGGCTTGGGTGTTCGTGGAGACCGAGAGCCAGAAGGGCATCGTGGTGGGCAAGGGCGGCAGCATGATCCGCGACATCGGCATGCAGGCGCGCGAGGTGCTCTCGCGCACGTGGGGCGAGCCCGTGCACCTCGACCTGCAGGTGAAGGTGAGGCCCAAGTGGCGCCGCGACGACGCCATGCTCGACCGCCTCGGTCTGTAGGGGCCGCGGCCACCGGGCACTGACCGTGCCCGCCTATACTTCCGCGCCATGCCGAACGCCCCATCAGAGCGCCCGTCGTGAGGGCCCGTGAGCTCGCCAAGAGCTGCGATTTCACGCTGCTTCGCGCGGGCGTGACCGCCGACGACCTGGCGGCGCACTGCGCGGCCGCGGCGCGGCTGCACATGGCGTCGGTGATCGTGCCGCCCACCATGGTGCGATCGGCCGCCGACACCCTGAAGGGCGGCGACGTGAAGGTGGGCACGGTGGTGAGCTACCCGTTCGGCACCGATGACACCCCGACCAAGGTCGCCGTCACGCGGGCCGCGATCGCCGCAGGGGCCCGTGAGCTCGACGTGGTGATGAATGTCTCGGCCCTGCTCTCGGGGCGGCCCGGCGTGACACGGGCCGACCTGGGCGCCGTGGTGGACGCCGCCCGCGACTCCATGAGCGCGCACGTGATGGTGCGCGCGGTGGTGGAGGCCCCGCTGCTGGGCGAGCGCCTGCTGCGCCGTGCCTGCCAGGTGGCGGCCATCGCCGGGGCGGACTTCGTGGTGACCGCCACGGGGCTCTCCGGCCCCGCGTGCACCCAGGACGTCGAGGTGATGCGCAACTGCCTGGCTGCTGACATCGGCGTGGTGGCGGCGGGTGGCGTGAGCAGCGTGGACGACGCCATCATGCTGCTCGACTCCGGGGCGCAGCGGGTGGCCACGGCCACCGCGGCCGCCATGGTGGATTCGCTCATGGGCGTGGCGGCATGAGTGCGCCCGCCGCGGGCCAGGACGACGAGGCGCCGCTGCGCGTGCGCTTCGGTGATGACGGCCTGGCGCCGGCCATCGTGCAGGATGCCGAGACCGGCCGCGTGCTCACGCTGGCGTGGATGAACGCCGAATCGCTGGCGATGACCCTCGAGACCGGCGAGACCTGGTTCTGGAGCCGCTCGCGCGACGAGCTGTGGCACAAGGGCGCCACCAGCGGCAACACGCAGGAGGTCGCGGGCATCGCCACCGACTGCGACCAGGACGCCATCGTGGTGTCGGTGGTGCCCGCGGGTCCGGCATGCCACACGGGTGACACCTCGTGCTTTCACGATCCTCTGCAGGGTGACGTGGGGGCCGACAACGCGCCGTTCGCCATGCTGCCCGACCTCGAGGCCATCGTCACCGCGCGCGCCGCGGACGCCGACCCGGAGTCGTCGTACACGGCGTCGCTGCTGGCCAAGGGCATCGACACCATGTGCAAGAAGGTCGGCGAGGAGGCCACTGAAGTGGCCATCGCCGCCAAGGGCGGAGAGCACGACCAGCTGGTGTACGAGAGCGCCGACCTGCTGTACCACCTGGTGGTGCTGTGGCAGTCGCAGGGCGTGAGCCTGGCCGAGGTGGCCGAGGAGCTGGCGTCGCGGAGGCGGTCGGCCGGGTGACCACCCTGCGCATCGACGTGCCCGCGCACGCGGCCGGCGATGATCTGCCCGTCACGCCCGCGCTCGACGGCGTACGCGCGGCGGCAGGCTCCTATCGCCAGGTGCCGCTGGCGCACACCTACCTCGACGACTGCGAGACCCCCGTGAGCGCCATGCTCAAGCTGCGCGACGGCGGTCCGTGCTTCCTGCTCGAGAGCGCCGAGCAGGGCCAGCGCCTGGGGCGGTACTCGATGATTGGCATCGATCCGCAGGCGGTCATCCGCGCCGAGGGCGGGCGCGTCACCCTGCGGCGCCCGGATGGCTCCGAGGAGCAGCTGGATTCGGACGATCCCTTCGGCGTGATGCAGTCGCTGGTGGATGATGTGGCCATGGCGCCCCCGGCCGAGCCGCTGGCGTTCTGGGGCGGGGCCGTCGGCTTCTTCGGCTACGACCTCGTGCGCACGGTGGAGCACCTGCCCGACGTGCCCGACGACGACCTGGGCATACCCGACATGGTGATGATGCTCACGGGGCCCGTGGTGCTGTTCGACCACCTGCGGCGCTCGACCACCATCATCGTGCCGTGCCCGGTGGACGGGGGCGCGGACCCCGCGCCGGCCTACGCCGAGGCCGTGGATGCCATCCGGTCGATCAAGCAGCGCCTGCAGGGCCCGGTGCCGCACCCGGCGGCGCACGGCCCGGTGCATGTGGGCCCGGTGGAGAGCAACATCGGGCACGATCGCTTCTGCGCCGGGGTGGAGACCGTGCGCGAGTACGTGTTCGCCGGCGACGCCTTCCAGGTGGTGCCCTCCCAGCGGTTCTCGGCCACGGTGGGGCTGGAGCCCTTCGCGGTGTACCGGGGGCTTCGCACCGTCAACCCCTCGCCGTACATGTTCTTCATCGACTGCGGCGACGTACAGCTGGCGGGATCCTCGCCCGAGATGCTCGTGAAGGTGACCGAGGGCGTGGTGGAGACCCGCCCCATCGCCGGCACGCGCCAGCGCGGCGCCGACCGGGCGGAAGACCTCGCGCTGGCCGACGAGCTGCTGTCCGACCCCAAGGAGCGCGCCGAGCACGTGATGCTGGTGGACCTCGGCCGCAACGACCTGGGTCGCGTGTGCGCGCCAGGGTCGGTGCGCGTGAAGGACCTCATGGTGGTCGAGTACTACAGCCACGTGATGCACATCGAGAGCAGCGTGGTGGGGCAGCTGGCCGCCGGCCGGCGCGCCGTGGATGCGCTGCGGTCCACCTTCCCCGCCGGCACGCTCTCGGGCGCCCCCAAGGTGCGCGCGATGGAGATCATCGACGAGCTCGAGCCCACCAAGCGCGGCCCATACGGCGGTGCGGTGGGCTACATCGGGTTCGACGGCAACCTCGACACCTGCATCACCATCCGCACCATCGTGTGCCGCGACGGCCGCTGCCACGTGCAGGCCGGCGCCGGCGTGGTGGCCGACTCCAACGCCGAGTCGGAGTTCGAGGAGACCCAGCGCAAGGCAGCGGGCATGTTCCGCGCCATCGAGGTGGCGGCGCAGCAGGAGGACTGGTGACCGTGGCCGCGCAGCCGCACGTGGTGATCGTCGACAACTACGACTCGTTCACCTACAACCTCTTCCAGTACCTGGCCGAGCTCGGCGCCAAGGTGGACGTCTTCCGCCACGACCGCATCACGGTGGATGGCATCCGCGACCTGGCCCCCACGCACCTGGTCATCTCGCCGGGGCCCAAGACCCCCGACGAGGCCGGCATCTCGCTCGACGCCATCCGTGAGCTGGCGGGTGAGATGCCGATCCTCGGCGTGTGCCTGGGCCATCAGGCCATCGGCCAGGCATTCGGGGGCACGGTGGTGCGCGGCAGTGAGCCCGTGCACGGCAAGACCAGCGAGATCGCCCATGACGGCCGCACCGTGTTCGCGGGGCTGGCCGATCCCATGACCGCCACCCGCTACCACTCGCTGGTGGTGGATCGCCAGAGCCTGCCCGACGTGCTCGAGGTGTCGGCGTGGTGCGACGGCGACGTCATCATGGGCCTGCGCCACCGCGACCTGCCGGTGGAGGGCGTGCAGTTCCATCCCGAGTCGATCCTCTCGGGCGAGGGCAAGTCGCTGCTCGGGAACTTCCTGGGGATGGCCGGGTGACCCCCGACCCGGTGCTCACCGAGTGCCTCGAGCGCCTCGTGGCGGGGGACGACCTCTCACGCGACCTGGTGGAGCGCGCCGTGGGCGTGATCATGGATGGCCAGGCCAGCGAGGTGCAGGTGGCGGCGTTCCTCACCGCGCTGCGCGCCAAGGGCGTCACGGCCACCGAGCTCTCGGGCCTGGCGCAGGCGGTGCGCCACCGTGCCGAGCACGTGCACGTGGACGACTCCCACCTGGTGGTGGACACCTGCGGCACCGGCGGCGGGCCATCCACCGTGAACATCTCCACGGGCGCGGCCTTCATCGCCGCGGGCGCGGGCGCCAAGGTGGCCAAGCACGGCAACCGGGCGGTCACCTCGGGCTGCGGCAGCGCCGACGTGCTCGAGGCCCTGGGCGCGCGGGTTGACCTGGCGCCCGACGCCATCGGACGGTGCATCGACGAGGTGGGGGTGGGGTTCATGTTTGCCCCATCCCACCACCCGGCATTCCGCCACGTGGGCAACGTGCGGCGCGAGCTCGGCATACGCACGGCCTTCAATGTCATCGGGCCGCTGGCCAACCCCGCGGGTGCCACCCATCAGGTGATCGGCGTCTTCGACCCCGCGTACCTCGACACCGTGGCCGAGGCGCTGTCGATGCTCGGGTCGCGCCGCGCGCTGGTGGTGGCCGGCCGCGACGGCCTCGATGAGATCAGCACGGTGGCCGTGACCGACGCCGTGCTGTGGGATCACGACGGCTTCAGCAGCCTGCAGATCGACCCGCGTGCCCTGGGGATCGCCGCGCCCGCCGACGGCGCGCTGGATGGCGGCGACCCCGCCGCGAACGCC